>JBEANU010000188.1:0-5230 GCA_041165265.1 Bacteroidota bacterium
GGATTGTATTGTGGAATTAATACTACCGAAATTAGATTCGTCTTACAAGCAAATTATTGCAAACGTTAATTTACAAAACTCAAAAGATTCATCTGAAATTAGTATTGCACATCATGATAAAATTGAAAATAATGCTGAAGGAAATATTTCAGAGAATGCGATTGTAGCTGTTGCCAATAAGAAATCAGAAGAAAAAATTATAGCTCAATTGCCATTAAAAACAAATTCAACCCAACGCCAAATGATTAAAGCTTTGGCTTGGTTAGGTGGAAAAATTATAGGCAACAATAGCAACGATGGTAACTTTAATATTGATTTAGGCTTTGCTGAAATCAATCATAAAGAAGCATTAGTAAAAAATTAAAATTTTGAAACTTGAAAATGAATGGTACCTCATTAAAAGTTTTTAATCATTAAATCAAATAAAAAATAAAACAATTAAAAAATAAATAGCATGAAACATCTTTTCACAATTATTTTAGTAATGGCTATAAGCATTGCTACAAAAGCAAATAATGCCGATAGTAGCAAACAAAAACCAGGTATTCAATCAGTTGAAATATTGATTGATAAAAAAGTAAGAGATACTACATTTACCCGAAATGATACTACGGTAATTAGATTTGGACATTTAAAAATAAAAGTAAATCCAAAGGATATTCAAGTATCAACTGATAGTAGCAAACACAAAATCAAGAAACCAAAAAACATTGAAAACAATTGGCTAGGGCTTGATTTG
Source organism: Bacteroidota bacterium (assembly GCA_041165265.1). Lineage (GTDB taxonomy): Bacteria > Bacteroidota > Bacteroidia > Chitinophagales > CAIODY01 > CAIODY01. The sequence goes on from JBEANU010000188.1 coordinate 740, forward strand.
GGCTTATGTAATTTTCAAACCATGAGCAATGCAGTAGCTCAAAATAACCCGAATACACCATTTAGTTTGCGTCAATCAAAATGTATCAATGTGAAATTATATTTAATTGAGCAGCGTATCAATTTAGTGCAACACAAATTAAACTTTAGATGGGGTGCTGGCGTAACATGGAATAATTACAGATTTAACAATGCTCAAAATATTAGTTTGTATACTGATAAAACGGATGGCACCATGTTTACAAAAATGGATTCAGTAAAATTTACAAAAAATAAATTTGTGAGCAAATACATTTCAGTACCGTTAATGTTGGAATTGAAATTGGGTAAAAGCGATAGCTGGAAAGCGTTTAGATTGGCTGCTGGTGTTGAAGCAAATTTAGCTATAGATGCTTGGCAAAAGCAAATCAGCGGCGAACGTGGCAAACAAAAACGCAATGATGGCGATTATAATCTTACTCAATTTCCGTTGAATTATATTGTAAGATTGGGTGTTGGCAAGTTGAATTTTTATGGTACTTATGCTATGTCGCCTATGTTTAATGCATCACAACAAAGCAATCATTATATGCCAAAAATGTATCCTTGGGCAGTAGGCATACAGCTCAACGGTTTGTAGAAAACAAAAAAGTCCTTCAACATAAATTATTGAAGGACTTTTTTTTTGAATCAAAATCTTATTCGGCTTTTGCTTTTAGTTTTTTTAACAATGGCAAATACAATAAAAAGCCTACTAAGCCAAGCATTATTATATGCAGTGGTTCTAGCTTATGAGCATACGCAGTGTAGTTATTATCGCATGGTTGATGTATGGAATATTTTGAAAATTCATGAATGATGATACATAAAAAAGTAGCCGCAAACGGAATAGCATAAAACCCTAATAACACCATGATGCTTGTATATCGTTTACTAAATTCAGAAGATGTAACATAGTAATAGCCCAACGCTATAAAAATTAATGCAATAATAAATAACACCCAAACCATGGCTGAATCATTACTATGTAATAGTATTGCCAATAAGCCACAAAGCAATATCACAACGCCCGTTGCAGGAATGCTGATTAATGTAGCAACACCTTCAACACTAAAAGCAAGCAAAATAACCATTGCAATAATTAATGCTAAAGCAATACAAAATAAAAAAACATCAAATTGATAAATATTGTTTTCGGCTGTTTGATAATTAGAATAAATTCTTCTGATTGATTCAAACTCAACAAAGCCAAGTGTAGGGTTGGTTTCAACTGATTTTTCACGAGATTCAGTAACCATCGGCGATTCATCAACAACCGTAACATCAGCAGGTGCTGGGCTGTAGCCATTATTCCATTCACTACTATTTGATAATGCTGATACAATTTTAAAATCTTTTGCCAATAAATAATCAGCATATTTATCTGATGATACTCGATGTTTTATTTCATATTTATTACAAATATTTAAAAACGAATCAATAATATTTACTAAAGCTTTTTTGTTTTTTGTATTAATTATTTGATGAACATTGGGCGCAATATCATTAATGTAATAGGTTTCAGCATCATAGTTTGATAGCTTATCAAAATTATTTTGAATTAATATTTGTGAAAAATGAGCCACTGAACTATTGTATTTAATCAACTGATGTGCTGGTTGAATAAACGAATCAATAACTTCATAATTTCTACTATTACAGGAATCAAATTTTACAGTTTCATCATGCGATTTGTAGAAAATATATTCTTGATTATCTACCAATACAATTTGTTTGCACTCATTAGGATTGTATAAAATATTACTAGTATCAAATATCCCATTGATGTGATTTGGCTTAAAATATACACCATTGTTCGACCATTCATTATTATTATTTTTTGAAAAACTTGCTATTGGAAAAGGAGCAGGATACGTTTTGTTTGTAACATCATAAGCCGCTGAACTCTCCACTAAAAAAGGATACGCTTTGTTTAATATTTTTAATTCAGATACTAATTCATCATTCTTTAAAATAAATTTTACTTTACCATAAACACCCGTTGTGAATGGATAATACAGCGAAATCATGAATAAGGCAGGTACAATAATTTGTAGAAATAATTTGTGGTGATAAAATTTTGATAGCGGATAAAAATGCTTCAAAGCATTGGTTTGAAAAAATTTAAACGCCCAAAGCACATAAATAATAATGCAAATAATTACATGTACTATTGCAAACGAACCAAAGTAATAATTGCTGATGTTATAATTATCTTGAAGTGTTTTAATATCAGTAATTAACCACCCAAAACAGTAAGAAATTACCCAAAGCAAAATACCAATGCCCATCATTTCAAAAAATTTTGATTGATAATACAAAGGTTTGTTTTCTAAAAAATATTGTTGAATTTTTTTAAGCATGATAGTTTTTTTAAGCATTAAATAATCTACGTGATGAAGCTGAAATATCTCTTACATACTTTATCCTAATGTTGTGTGTCAGCAATAATTGCATCAATGGTTTTAAGCCTTCAGTATGTTCATATTCAACAATATACTGTCCGCCATTAAAACTAATATTGCTGATAAGCATTGATGTTAGGGCTTTTTCAAGGTCATCTCTATTATTTTCAATTTCTAATTCAATTACATTTGATTTTTTTATCTCCTCTTTTTGCAATTGTTCATGCAACAATGTGGGCTTACCATTTTTTAAAAAAATTATTTTATCCGATACTTTTTCAACCTCAAATAATTGTTGTGAGCTTAGCACAATACCTAATGGTTGCGAAATACTTTTAGCCATATATTTCAAATCTTCCAATACAATTTGTTGTGAAAGCACATCTAAATTGGCAAGTGGTTCATCTAATAATAATAGTTTTGGTTTGCGTAAAAATGTACGAGCTAATTCAAATCGCATTTTATAGCCTGATGAAAGTTCGCTCCAATTATGATTTCGAAATTGATATAATCCAAATCGTATCATCATCATCATCACCCACAATTCATTTTGTTTGCCTACAATTCCGTAGTGTGTGGCTGTAAATTTCAAATTTGTTTTTAAGCCGCCAAACCATTTAGGGGTGCGCTGTGGTATATAAGTAAGCTGTGTTCTGATATCGTAATTTGATAAATTATTGAGTTGATTATTATACTCAATACTTCCTTTTTCATGCGCCAAATCTTTAGCTAAAATGCGCAATAAAGTTGTTTTTCCGTTTCCGTTTTCGCCAACCAAACCCCAAACATCACCGTTGTTTATTTCAATATTGATGCGCCCTAAAGTAAATGAACCTCGGCTAAATATTTTTTCAATATCATTTGTTTTTACTAAAAATGATGAAGTTGATTTAGGTTCAACTTTATATTGTTTTAATGAATCTAAAAACTGAATGCACTTTACACCCAGCTCATGGGCTGTAGGCTGCGCTGTTTCTTTCCATTCATTTAATTGTATGCATTGTTCAAACACAGGCATATTTTGTGTTTCAAAAGCGCAATCAATTAATCGCCTAAAGCCTAAATGAAAATCTTTTAAAACAAAGTGCTGCTTTACTTCTTCAATTTTTTCTATAAAATTTTGCATGCGTAAATTTAGTGGGTTAAACGATTTTATTGTTGAACAATTGTACTATGAGCACAAAAAAACCGACTTGAAATTTTGTGTCGGTTTTATACATCATTTTCTACTTTTTTAATATCTCTAATACGCCATTCAATAGTTTTATTTCCTTGCCATTCATTTTCTTCTAATGAGTATATAATATCAATTGAGTTGTTTTTTAGTGTTTCAAAATGATGCTTCATATCAAAGCCAATGCCTGATGCACGTTGGTTTTCAGCATTGCGTAATGAAAATTTTAAATGCTTATCACTTAATAAACGGGTACCATAATCAGTTAAGTTTCGGCTGATAAATAATGGTGTCATGTTGCCTGGCCCAAAAGGGGCAAACTGCTTTAGTATATTATAAAATGAATATGAAATATCATTTAATTCTAGTTCTGAATCAATGGTAATTTCAGGTATTAATTGAGCATCGGTAATTGTTTCGGCTACTGCTTTTTCAAATCGTTCGCAAAAAATTTCGTAGTTGCTACTTTTCATTTGTAGGCCAGCTGCATATTTATGTCCGCCAAATTTTTCTAATAAATCTTCACACTTTTTTAAGGCATCATACACATCAAAATCTTTTACGCTACGTGCTGAACCTACCATTGTTCCATTGCTTTTGGCAAGTACTATTGTTGGCCGATAATAGGATTCCATCAACCTTGAAGCCACAATACCTATCACTCCTTTGTGCCATCCTTCACTCACCACTACTGTTGATTTTTTATTATGCGATTCAATATCGTTATCCAACATTGCCAACGCTTGTTCGGTGATAGATTTATCAAAGCCTTTGCGCTCGGCATTAAATGAATTTAATACATGTGCAAATTCAAAAGCATCTGATAGGTTATCGGCTACTAATAATTTTACTGCATTTGAGCCATGTTCAATGCGGCCAGCAGCATTTATTTTAG
>JBEANU010000189.1:0-6846 GCA_041165265.1 Bacteroidota bacterium
TCGTTTATCGCTTCTATCTTCTAATTCATTTAAAATATTTTTATCAAAAATAAAAATAGGAATTACAGAATTGCCCGACTTTAAAGCATGATACAAGGCTGCATTGTCATGTAATCTTAAATCACGACGAAACCAAAAAATTGAATATTTCATTACATGAAAACATGATTAAGGAAAAAAGGTTTACAAAAAAAGTCGCTTCAAAAATTTGAAGCGGCTTTTTACAAATTATACTTTTCAATCTTCATCTTCCAATATCATTATTGATTTCATTTGTACCTATTGTGATTGTATTGAGCTTACTTTTATTAGATACAAATAAAAAAAGCCGTAAAGTTTCCCTTACAGCTTTTTTAATGAAAAAAAATACTCTACTCTTCTATCGTTGAACTGAAAATTGTTCAGCTGCAATAGAATTATTTTTATCATCAGTTACATTAATAAAATACATTCCATTAATTACTGAATTATCAAAGTTGACTTGCAAAACATTATTATTTAATGATGCCGTATTAGCAGCAATTACTTTACCTGAAATATCAGTAATTGTATAGTTGGCTGATGAAATAGTTTTACCTATAAATTGCAAATTGATTTGATTTTGATTCGCTGGATTTGGAAATAATAAAGTTGAATATTTTGCATCAGTTACATTTTCAACTCCTGTTGCAGTTGTGATATTATCTCCATCAAAATATAAACCATTAAAAGTTGTTAAAGCACTATCCAATATAGCTAGCATCAATGGTTGAGCACGATTGGCTCTTAAATAATAAATACGATTTCTATCATTAACATGTTGGCCTTGTGAAACTCCGAATGCATTAGTTAAAGCTGCTGGAGCTACAGAGTATCTTGAACCTAAAAAGAAACTATCAATTTGATATTGAACTGAAAGCATAGAAAGTACATCATAATAAATACTCGGACCAGTAGCTGTATAAATACGCATTTTTCCCCAACCCAAAATCGTATCTTCACGATGAATGTAATTCACATGCCATGCTGGTGTGTGATTTAACATATACGCTGCAACAGTTATATTAAATTGTGCTTCACGTTTACTCACTGATTTATTATAATAACCAATGGTTGCAGGAAATTTCACAACTGTTCGTGCTTGATTTAAAATATATTTTTGGTCAGGAAAAATAATACTATCATTCACTCCACCAGTTACAGCAGTTTCACTATAACCTTGTGCAGGTATATGAATGGCATTTTCACCATATTCATTTGCATTTGTTGAAAAATAGAAATTAGTGTAGTAAAAAAAGTTTTTTGCTGTTGTAGTTCCTTCATAGTAGGCATCACAATGAGGTGTAAAAAAAGCATCAGTTGCTGTAGGGTACGCCAGTGCTCCGTTTGAAAGCAATGTAGCGGTGTCGTAGTTTAAAACATAATTGGTACTTCCGAAAGTGATGGTAGATAAATTGGAAGTGTAATTTTGATTGTACGTTCCAATTTTTCCAAAATTACTTTGGGTTAATGTTAATGGTGTTTGTGCAAATGTTGCATAAACCATTGAAAGAATAAAAACTGTAAAAAGTGTAAAGATTTTTTTCATGATACTATTTTTTGTTTGATTATGATACAAAAGTCATTCAGAAAAATCACTTAAAAAATAGTGGTAAACCATCAATCATAATTGCCCATTTAATTGCATTGAAAATTTTAGGAGTGAATTTTTTCCTTCTAACTTTAATTTCTTGGTCATGTTTGCTCGATGATTCTCAACAGTGTTGGGGCTTACAAATAGCATGGCTGCTATTTCGGCTGATGTTCTGCCATCGCTAATTAATTTTAAAATTACTTTTTCGGTGGGCGTTAATAATGTATTTACTTTTTCCAAATCAGGATTGGCATGTTGAAACTGGCTTGTTTCCTTTAGTAAATGCAGCATTTGTTTTGAAATAAATTCTTCTCCTTTGTAAACTTTTTTTACGGCATCCACCAAATCATTAATTGCATTATCTTTTAGCAAATATCCTTTCACCCCACTATTCATGGCATCCACAAAAAATTGTTTATCCTTGTGCATGGTAAGTACAATAAATTCAGTTTGATGTTTTTCATGTAGTACTTTTCGGCAAACATCAAGCCCATTCAACACAGGCATTTCTAAATCTAAAACAGCAACATCAGGTAATAATGAAATTATTTTTTGATAAGCATCCATTCCATTTTCTGCCTCTGCAATAATTTCAAAATCATTTATTTTACTTAACACATCTCTTACTCCACTTCTGAAAATAGGATGGTCATCAGCTATTAAAATTTTTATTCTATTCATTTGTAAATATTATTGAAAATCTTCAAAGTCAAGGTGAGATTGACGAAGAATTGAACGAAAAGTTCCCATCGGAATTTCTTTTTTAGGATGAGGTATAATTACAGTCAAAACAGTCTTTCCATTTCTCCTATATTTAGTATGACTTCCTTTTTGTGAAACAAAATAAAAACCATTCTTCTCTAAAACTTTAATAATAAAAGTAGAAGAAAATAATTTAGGCATATTGAAAAGAAGTAGTTATAATTTCTGCCATTTCAATTTTTGAAATTATTGGTTTTTTCATTTCTTCAAAATATAAATCTAATGCTTCAGTCAAATTTTCTAAAGCCTCTTTTTTCGTTTTTCCAAAACTTGAAACATCAATGTTTAAGCATTGCGCCACATAAAATTTACCTTCCTTCCAAACAATATTATTAAGTGAAATTGATTTCATATTTCAAAATTAATACTTTTTAATGTAAATGTTATTTTTATCTCATTGGTATTAAAAAAACTGATTTTGTACCATTTCCAGGTGATGTTTCCAATTCAAATTTCCCATTTAAAATTCTTACTCGTTCTTGAATATTTAACATGCCGAATGAATGTTGTGCTTTTGCTGATAAAATATGCTGTTCAAATCCTCTTCCATTATCTTGAATGATTAATTGAATTTTTCCTTCTGCAAATTCAGATGTGATTCGTATGGCTGATGCAGCTGCATGTTTTAAAGTATTTGAAATACATTCTTGAATAATTCGATAACAATTAATTTTAGTTTCTTTTGATAATAATTTTTCATCTGGCAATTGCATATCAGCGCTGATAAATACATTGGTAGATTCTTTTACTTTTTCACAAAGCGCATCTACGGCTGAAAGCAAGCCATATTGCTCTAATTGATTGGGATATAAATCTTTTGAAATGCTTCTCACCTCTTCCAAAACCGAGTCAACTGATTCTGACAAGGCAGGATTTCCATCTTGCAAAAATTTATGAATTTGATTTTTAATGAATAAAATATTTTGCCCAACGCTATCATGCAATTCTTTTGAAATTCTTTGTCTTTCATTTTCTTGCGTTTGAATTAATTGTGCTGAAAATTTTTCACGAAGTACTTTTTCTGTTTTATTTTTTCTATGATTAATAAATAATATTACAATGATGATAATTAAAATTAAAGCAGCAATAATTAAATACAATCTTTGAATTTTAGTGGATGCCAATTCATTATCCTTCGCTAAGTTTTTAATTTCATTTTGTTTGTGTTCTAATTCATATAAATTAGCCATCACACTCATTTTGGTGTCATAATTATTTTTATACACTGAATCTTTTGTATTCAAATATTTTGTATGATACAACAATGCATTTTTGTAATCTTTATTAGCTTCATAAATAGCTGATTGATTTTTGTAACACTCAAAAAGCCAATCGTTACTTCCCATTTCAGTTGCATATTTTATGGCTTCAGTTACATATTGTTGAGCCTTTGAATACTGTTTCAAATTAACGTACATTTCCGCCAAATGCTGATTCAAGGCAGCTTTCATTTCATTTGATTCTATCGCTTCAGGATAATTAAAAATTTCTAATTCGGCTTTTAGTGCATTTTTCCAATCATCTAGTTCGGCATAACAATTAGCTAAATCATCAATCCCGTTCACTACAAAATCAATATTATTTAATTTTTTAGCCGCTTCAATATTCTGCTTTATCAATTCAATTCCTTCATTGTGTTTCCCTAAGCCAGCAAGAGCCAAACCAATTTCTAAATTCACTCTTATAGTATCATCAAAGCGTTTCAGTCTTATAAATGATTGCTTTGAACGACAGAAAAAACTATAACAGTTTTTAAAATCTCTCATCTGAAAATAAACTTCACCAATATTGTATTGAATCACACCTATGTTTTTGTAATCAGGTTTTTTATCAAATCGTTGTAATAATTTATACAACAATTTTAAAGATTCGTCAAACATTCCTAAACTATTTATTAGATGTGAATGTTGATCAGTGGCAGTGTAAATCATGGCATCTTCATTCACAAATTCAGCAATTTTAATTTGCTCGTTTGAATACACAATAGCTTCGGCTGGTTTATTTTCTTTCCACTTATCAATCAATGAATCTAACTCTTCAAATCGCTTTCGTTGCTGCTGAATTGATTGAGAAAAAGATGCCGAGGAAAATAAAATTAGCAATAGCAAAAAACATTTTTTCATTCTTTAATTTTTTATTGAAGATGAAGATAAAAATTAAAACAATAAATAGCGGTGAACCACTATATTGAGTATCTTTTTAAACTTTAGTTAATCTTGAATTGTTACTTTAGTTTTGCAATTCTTTTAATTTCCGATCATGTCAAAATTTATTTGGTTTCTATTAGTTTTATTAGTAATAATAGGTGGAATAATTTATTACAACAAAGTGTTGCATCCAAAAAATGCAACAACAAACACTAGTGCCACTAAAAATGCACCCGTGTTTGTAAGTGTATTTGTAGCATTACCACAAACTTTAGATAATAACATTTCAGCATCAGGAACGCTATTGGCATTTGATGAGGTTGAATTGCATAGTGAAGTTTCAGGAAAAATTACTTCCCTAAATATTAATGAAGGTGCCAATGTTAAAAAAGGTGATTTGTTACTGAAATTATTTGATGCTGATTTGCAAGCGCAGCTAAAAAAATTGAATGCACAAAGTGAAACTGCTAATAAAAACGAACAGCGATTGAAACAATTATTATCAATAAAAGGTATTGGTGAAATGGAATATGATAATGCCTTAACACTTCAAAAAACTTTACAAGCCGATATTGAAAATATTCAGGCTCAAATTTCAAAAACAGAAATCAGAGCACCATTCAACGGCATAATAGGCCTACGCACTATTAGTAACGGAGCCTATTTAACACCATCAACTACTATTGCTACTTTGCAAAATGTAAGTACCTTAAAGTTAGATTTTTCTGTTCCTGAAAAGTATGGCTCAGTAATTCGTAAAGGTGATATTTTAAATTTTATGGTAGATGGAAACAGTGAAAAATACAAAGCCATTACTTATGCCATTGAACCAAAAATTGATGCCGAAACACGAACTATCAAAGCAAGAGCTTTAGTACAAAATTCATCCAACAAATTAATGGTTGGTGCATTTGCTAATGTAGATGTAGATTTTAAGAAAATGGAAAACGTGTTGATGATACCAACACAATGTATTTTACCTGATGCACGATTCAAAAAAGTGGCCGTTGTAAAAAATGGAAAAGCGGAATTTAAAAAAGTGGAAACAGGTGTACGAAATGAAAGTATGATTCAAATTATCAACGGACTTGAAATAGGCGACACTATAGTAACTACAGGGCTTTTATATGTAAAACCGAATTCAGTTTTGAAAATTAAAGAAACCCGATAGCCATTATTTTTCAAAGAAATACTATTGCCTTATCAATCAACTTTCAACATACTTAATGCGGAAGCCAATTTGTTTTTTAAATCTTTACGATGAACAATAAAATCTAAAAAACCAGTTTCCAATAAAAATTCAGATGTTTGAAATCCTTCAGGCAAATCTCTTTTAATAGTTTCTTTAATTACCCTTGGCCCTGCAAAACCAATCAGCGCCCTTGGTTCAGCAATATTTAAATCACCCAACATAGCATAACTTGCAGTTACACCGCCAGTTGTAGGATCGGTACATAATGATATATAAGGTAATTTCGCATTAGCCAATTGTGTAAGCTTAGCTGATGTTTTTGCCATTTGCATTAATGAGAAAGCACTTTCCATCATACGTGCACCGCCTGATTTACTGATAATCATAAAAGGCAATTTATGCGTCACACAATAATCAATACTTTTTGCAATTTTTTCACCCACTACGCTCCCCATTGAGCCACCAATAAAAGCAAAATCCATACAACAAATCACTAAATCAGCACCATTAACTTTACCATGTGCACTGCGCATAGCATCCTTCAATTGGGTTTTTTTAATTGTTTCAGTTAAGCGTTTATCATAAGGTTTTAAATCAACAAAATGCAAAAAATCCTTTGCCACCATAGTAGGCATTAATTCAGTAAATTGATTATCATCAAATATTATTTCAAAATATTCCTTTGATCCAATGCGGCTATGGTATTCACATTTGGTACATACATATAAATTATCTCTTACATCAACCATAGGTATTGCACTTTTGCAATCAGGGCATTTAAACCAAACGCCATCAGGTGCTTCTAATTTTTCATTAGTGCTTGTAGTAATACCTTGTAATTTTCGTTTAAACCAACTCATATCCTATTTTTTTTGTTTTGCGAAGATACTAATTAACCTAAAAAAAAGCTATGCTTTTTGCAACAAAAGTGTTGCATTGGGTATCGCACATCTTTTAGCATCAATAGTTTCAAAATCAGTATGTAGTTTAATTGTATTAAAACTATCCAACTCAGCAGGCATAGCCTTTTCAAAAATTATTCGCAAATTTATTTGTTTCCAAATTTTTTCAAAATCTGTAATTCTTAATCTGTTTTGTGGTTGCAAATTGTTATCTATTATTTTCCATTGCTC
>JBEANU010000190.1:0-8541 GCA_041165265.1 Bacteroidota bacterium
AGTTGTTGATTTGGTGAGTTAATGATTTATTGATTTAAAGACAAAATCTTCTTCTAATCACCAACTCAATAAATCATTCTATCAAAAAATTACCATGACTACTTCAGAATTAAATACACGATTAAAAAAGTTTGCACTACGATTTTTTCCTTTGGTTGAATCATTGCCTAAAACCATTGCTGGACGGGCTGTTGGCAATCAAGTATTTCGTTCAGGAACAAGCTCCGCAGCTAATTACAGAGCCGCTTGCAGAGCAAAATCGCAAGCCGACTTTATAAATAAATTAAGAATTGTGGAAGAAGAATTAGATGAAACTTTATTTTGGTTAGAGTTATTAGAAGAATCGAAAACTCTTCCGAATTCAAAATTGACTTTATTAAAAACAGAAACCGAAGAACTTTTAAAAATCATTGCTGCATCAGGAAAAACAGCAAGACAAAACAAGAAATAATTTGTTGATTGGATGAGTTGTTGAATTTGTATTCAATCATCAACTCAATAAATCACGACCTCAATAAATAAGTAAATGAATAATTACACAAGATTAGCAGGATTAGAACCACTTGTCATCCGACCAGAGTCGAACTTTGTCAACATCGGCGAACGAACCAACGTTACTGGTTCGAAAATGTTTGCTCGATTAATTAAAGAAGATAAGTACGATGAAGCCTTGGCTGTGGCTTTGCAGCAGGTTGAAAATGGCGCACAAGTGATTGATGTGAACATGGATGAAGGCATGTTGGATGGCGAAGCGGCGATGACACGATTTTTAAATTTGATTGCCAGCGAACCCAACATTAGCAAAGTGCCAATCATGATTGATAGCAGCAAGTGGAGTGTGATTGAATCTGGTTTGAAATGTGTGCAAGGCAAAGCAATTGTGAATTCTATTTCGATGAAAGAAGGCGAAGCGAAATTTATTCACGAAGCCGAATTGTGTTTGATGTACGGTGCAGCCGTTGTGGTGATGGCGTTTGACGAAGTGGGTCAGGCAGATACTATTGAAAGAAAAGTTTCGATTTGCGAAAGAGCTTATAAAATTTTAACCGAACAAGTGGGTTTTGCTCCACAAGACATCATCTTCGACCCAAACATTTTTGCAGTAGCCACGGGCATTGAAGAGCATAATAATTATGCCGTAAATTTTATTGAAGCCACAAGAATTATCAAACAAAAAATGCCGTTGGCAAAGATAAGTGGCGGTGTAAGCAATGTGTCTTTTTCGTTCAGAGGGAATGATGTTGTTCGTGAAGCAATTCATTCGGTGTTCTTGTATCATGCCATCAAAGCAGGTATGGATATGGGCATTGTGAATGCAGGAATGATACAGGTTTACGACGAAATTGAACCGAAATTATTAGAGTTGGTAGAGGATGTTATTTTGAATAGAAGAGATGATGCCACGGAAAGATTAGTGGCTCATGCAGATACAATTAAGAGCAAAGGAAAAGTTTTAGTAAAAGATGAAACATGGCGTAAAGGCACAGTTGAAGAGCGTTTAACGCATTCATTAGTCAATGGAATCATTGAATATATTGATGTGGACACAGAAGAAGCTCGACAAAAATATGGTCGGCCATTGCATGTAATTGAAGGTCCGTTGATGGCAGGCATGAGTGTGGTGGGTGATTTATTTGGTAGCGGAAAAATGTTTTTGCCGCAGGTGGTAAAGAGTGCAAGAGTGATGAAAAAATCGGTGGCTTATCTCACACCATTTATCGAACAAGAAAAATTAGACAATCCAAGTTTTGACCAAGGCGGCGCAAAAAAAATATTGTTAGCCACTGTGAAGGGTGATGTACACGACATCGGCAAAAACATAGTGGGTGTGGTTTTGGGCTGCAATGGTTATGAAATTATTGATTTAGGTGTGATGGTACCTGCTGATAAAATTTTGCAAAATGCAAAAGAAAAACAAGTGGACATCATTGGTTTGAGTGGGTTGATTACGCCATCGTTGGATGAAATGGTGCATGTGGCCGCCGAAATGAAACGACAAGGATTTACTATTCCATTGTTGATTGGAGGTGCCACCACTTCACGAATGCACACGGCTGTGAAAGTAGCGCCAGCCTATAATCATGCGGTGATTCATGTATTGGATGCATCGAAAAGTGTGAATGTTTCCACCACTTTATTGAGTGAAGAAAAAGAAAAATTTACTTCAGAAGTAAAAGCAGAATATCAAAAATTGGCAGAAGATTTTGCTAATAAAAAATCTGACAAAAAATTATTGTCGATTGAAAAAGCAAGAGAAAATAAATTTAAAATTGATTGGGCGAAAGAAAAAATTGCGAAACCAAATTTCATCGGTGTAAAACATTTAGAGAATTATGACTTGGCTGAAATAGCTGAATACATTGATTGGACGCCATTTTTCATCACCTGGGAAATGCACGGAAAATATCCTGCGATTTTGAAAGATGAAGTAGTTGGCGAACAAGCAACACATCTTTATAATGATGCAAAAAAAATGTTGCAGCAAATTATTTCCGAAAAATGGCTCACTGCAAAAGCTTCCTTCGGAATTTTTGAAGCGAATTCAAATGATGCTGATGATGTAGAAATCAATTTGCAATCCTCAATTTGCAATTTGCAATTCCTGCGACAACAGACTATGAAGGCAGCAAATCAACCAAATCTTTGTCTTGCAGATTTCATTGCCCCGAAGCAAAGCAATAAGCAGGATTACATCGGCGCATTTGCTGTTACAGCTGGAATTGGCATTGAAAAACATGTAAAACGCTTTGAAGAAAATCACGATGATTATTCCTCTATCATGTTGAAAGCCTTGGCTGATAGGCTTGCTGAAGCATTTACAGAATTGCTGCACAAAAAAGTTCGTACCGAATATTGGGGTTATGAAACTGCTGAAACTTTAACCAACGAACAATTAATTGCCGAAGAATACAATGGCATTCGCCCTGCACCGGGCTATCCTGCTTGCCCTGACCATACCGAAAAAATAAAATTGTTTGAGTTGATTGATGCGACTAAAAAATCTGAAATTACTTTAACAGAATCGTTAGCGATGTATCCTGCGGCAAGTGTAAGCGGTTGGTATTTTGCTTCGCCACATGCTAAATATTTTGGCGTTGGAAAAATTGATAAATCGCAATTAACCGATTATGCTCAACGTAAAGGCATGACTTATGAGGAAGCGGAAAAATGGTTGAGGCCTGCGTTGGGGTAAAATATTTTTAAAAATGAAAAACATTTTTTCTCTTTTTATTTTCATGTTGTTTGCTGAGCAATTTTGTTTTGCAAAAAGTAATGATACACTCTTCTGTAATTTACCAACCAAAGTAGTTGCAGATTTAATTTTAAAAAATAAATTCAACCCCAATACTGCTAATCATGGAATTGAATGTGCGGCTGCTTGCATGGATAGTTTGTTTTCATCAAACATCAAGACAAGAACTTTTTATTTCAAAGTTTTTGATACAATAATTAATAAAGCTGATGGTGCAATTGCTGAAATCGTAGGATTCTATTTAAATGATTTTGTTTTAAAACATCCAATTGAATTTGCCGAAATTTTTGATTTTAAAAACAAGAATGAGGTTGCATTATATTTTGATTATTTACTCGAAGTTATTTACATCAAGAAAAAATAAAATCAAATTTAAACAAAATGAGTCCGATAAAATATCGAACTCATTATTATCAAAACTATTTATAAATTTGTCTAAACTTTTGGGTGCAGTCTAATTTTGAATCGGCTTTTTTAGTTTTAAGTTGTTTTAGCTCTAAATTCTTTTGAGCCTTCTTTTGAATCAGTGTATTTACTTGGGCATTTTAATACCATTGATGAAGCATTAAATTCTTCGCCATTCATTTTTCCTGTAACAACTATTTGCTCACTTTTTTGAAAATCTTGAGGTTGAATATCGGGATAATTTACACGAATACTTTCCCCATTTTTATCTTTCATATAAAATACAAATTTATTTGCATTTTGCAAGGCATTAAATTCAGTGGGATGCGATTTATCTAAAGTACCAACTACATGAAATTGTGAATTAGGCATTTTACGGGCCGAGGCAAAAGTTTCATAACTGCTGAAATCGCCCACTAAAGTTATAATAATGGCAATGCTTACAGCAATTAAAATTAATCCAATTAAATATGTTTTTTTCATTATCGATGCGTACTTTTTTATTTTTTAAAATCAAATTGTTTTAAAACTTGCGATGCAGCTTTTGCCTTTTTTTTATCAGCGCTTTGGCTATTTGCGGTGGCTACTCGTTTGATAATTTCATTTACTTCGCCAGCATATTTTTTTTCAAATTCAGATTTATGATTTATTAAGTATTCCATTTCAGGTGATTGTATATCATTTGAAAATAATTTCATCATATTAAAATTTGTTTCATTGCTCCAATCTTTTGCATCTTGTGTTTTAAAATATTCATTTAAATAATTGCTATAATCTGTTTTATTTATTTTCATTAAAACTATGATAGATTGCAGATTGTAAGCCGATTTGTTGCCAGTTTTATATCTTACAATTAAACTATCCAAATTAGCATCGGCGCCTAATGCTTGTTTTGCAACGGCAATAAATTTTGAAGGTGGCAAAGCTCCCATTTCTCTATGCATCATGTTGCCATTATTTTGCATAAATAAAAGTGTAGGGTAAGCCTCAATTCTAAATTTGGGAGCGTAAGTAGGGCCTTCACCATGCTCCATATCCATTTTTAAATTAATGAAAAAATGATTAAAAAATAAACCAACAGTATCATCAGTAAAGGTATTAGCCGCCATCCATTTACATGGGCCACACCAAGTTGTGTAGCAATCTACAAACACATGTTTATTTTCTTTTTTTGCTTTTTCTAAAACTTCAGTGAACGGAATATGTTCAATGTGCATTCCTTTTTGATGTTGCATTTGCGCTTTTGAATACCAAGTTGTTGCAATTAAAAGCACCGAAACGATTATTTTTTTCATCATATATTTTTTTTCAAAAATAAATAAAGCATTTTACATAAAACAAACATTTAGTTTTTAATAAGAATTAAATGTGTATTCGTATTTTTGAAAACGAAAACTAAGTTTTCAATCATTAATTTTTACTTTGATATTTTTAAAATATATAAACAAATGAGTTGCGGTAGTTGTAATACAAGTTCAGGAACACCATCAGGGTGCGGCAATCATGGTAGTTGTGCTAGTGGTAGTTGCAATAAAATGAACACACACGATTGGTTAACTAATATACCTATTCCGGGTATTGATACTAGATATCCTATTGCTGAAATTGCTTTTAAAAATGGGCAACGCAAAGGATTTTATTATAATCATCATCAAGATATTCATACAGGTGATATGGTTTGTGTTGAATCAATTGTAGGAATGGATATTGGCAAAATTACATTAAGTGGTGAATTAGTAAGGCTACAACTAAAAAAGTTGGAAAAAAGTGAGCGCCAAGTTGAGAAAAAAATTATTCGATTAGCCACTCAGGATGAACTGAAGCGAATGGGAGAGTTTAGAAACAAAGAAAAGGAAAGTATGATAAAAGCCCGTGCTATTGCCCGTAGCATGAAATTGGATATGAAAATTAGTGATGTTGAATATCAGGGCGATGGCAAACGTGCCATATTTTATTACATTGCTGATGGCAGAGTTGATTTTAGAGAATTGATAAAAGTATATGCTCGTGAGTTTAATGTAAAAGTAGAAATGAAACAAATTGGGGCAAGGCAAGAAGCTGGCTTGGTTGGTGGCTTTGGATCGTGTGGACGAGAATTGTGTTGTAGCACTTGGCTTACTGATTTCAAAAATGTAAATATTAATGTAGCTCGATATCAAAATTTATCCATCAATCAAGTAAAATTAAGTGGGCAATGCGGAAGATTAAAATGTTGTTTGAATTTTGAATTGGATACTTATTTAGAAGCTTTAAGAGATTTTCCGAAACATGCTGATATTTTAAAAACAGAACGAGGAGATGCCTATTTAAATAAAACGGATATTTTTAAATTTTTGATGTGGTACAGTTATAAAGGAAGCACTAAAATTTATCCGCTAACTGTTGAGCAAGTAAATGAAATATTAGCCAAAAACAAACGCGGTGAAATGCCGCCAGATTTAGATAAAATTAAAGCTGATATTGCACCAAAAACACCTAAGGAAGATGCTTATGTGGATGTAGTTGGGCAAACTTCATTAAGTAGCTTACGCCGCACCGAGCAAAGAAATAAAAGTAAAAAACAGGGCAATAAATCTAAACCAAACCCAAATCAATCACAAAATAATGCAGCCAAACCTCAACCATCAAATGGTGGTGTTGTAAAACAAAATCAAGTAAATACTAATTCGCCCCAATCAAATAAACCTAAAATTGCTACTACTAAACCACAGCCCGGGCAGCATAAAAATACTAACCCTAATCAAAACAAACCTAAATCAATAACGCCTAAACCTCAAGGTGATAAACCACCACAAGCTTCATCCTCAAATCAAAACCCCAATACTGCAAAATCATAATGAGTAAGTTTATTGTATTTGGTTTTATCCTATTGGCTTTTACAGGCTGCCAATTAAATCATGTGTTTGAAAAAAATACTGAAGTGCCTAATTATGAATGGGATTATAAATTTATTCCTGAATATAAAGTTGAAATATCCGACACTGTTTCATACTATAATATGTATGTAAATATTAGGCATTTAGAGGCTTATAATTATATGAATATTTGGATATTATTGCATGTGAGTAGCCCAGATGGGAAACAACAAACTGAAAGAATAGCATTGCCAATGGCACAAACTGATGGCAAATGGTTGGGAGAAGGTTTGAACGGGGTTTGGATGTTAAGTTCATTAGCAAAAAGGCATTTCAAATTTCCTCATAAAGGGGAGTATACTTTTGCCATTGAACATGATATGCGAATTAACCCATTAAATGAAATAATGAATATTGGGTTGAAGTTGGAAAAACTCAACCAACAATAATTTTCTACCTTGAATAATTCGGCGCTTCTTTAGTAATCACTACATCGTGTGCATGGCTTTCACGAACACCTGCTGGTGTAATTTTTACAAACTGTGCTTGTTGCAATGCTTTAATATCTTTTGCACCACAATAGCCCATACCTGCACGTAAGCCACCCACGAATTGAACCATTACTTCAGCCATAGTTCCTTTAAAAGGTACTCTGCCTACAATTCCTTCAGGAACCAATTTTTTTACATCTTCTTCTACATCCTGAAAATAACGGTCTTTGCTGCCATCTTGCATAGCTTCAACCGAACCCATACCACGATATGATTTGAATTTTCTGCCTTCGAAAATAATGGTTTCACCGGGTGATTCTTCAGTACCTGCAAATACGCTTCCTGCCATCACTATATCAGCACCAGCTGCAATGGCTTTTACTACATCGCCTGTATATCTTATTCCTCCATCAGCAATGATGGAAGTTTTAGTGTTTTTCAAAGCTTGTTTAGCTTCATAAATTGCAGTTAATTGAGGAACACCTGCACCTGTTACAATTCGTGTAGTACAAATAGAACCTGGTCCAATGCCTACTTTTACAGCATCAACACCTGCATCGCTCAATGCTTTTGCTCCTGCGCCTGTAGCAATATTGCCGGCAATAATATTTAATTTGGGATATGCTTTACGAACTATTTTTACCATATCCAAAACACCTTTTGAATGTCCATGAGCTGTATCAATCGTAATGGCGTCAGCACCTACATTTACTAATGCCGCAACTCTTTCTAATGTATCTTTTGTAATGCCAACAGCAGCACCCACTAACAATCTACCATGCTTATCTTTACTTGCATTAGGGTTGTTGGTTAGCTTCTGAATATCTTTATAAGTAATTAATCCAATCAGTTTTTTCTGTTTATTAATTACGGGTAATTTTTCAATTTTATATTTCTCTAATATTTTTTCGGCTTGTTTGAAATCTGTTCCTTCAGGCGCAGTTATCAAATTTGATTTAGTCATTACTTCACTCACTAATTTTTTGTAATTGCGTTCAAATCGTAAATCACGATTAGTGATAATACCCACCAATTCAAAATTTTTATTTACTACAGGTATACCGCCAATTTTATTTTCTTTCATCAATCTTAACGCATCGGCAATTGTAGCATTTTCGAGCAATGTAACAGGGTCTAATATCATTCCGCTTTCAGCCCGTTTCACTTTTCGCACTTCTTCGGCTTGGCGTTCAATAGTCATGTTTTTATGTAAAATACCCATGCCACCTAATCTAGCAATGGCAATAGCCAATTCCGATTCGGTAACCGTATCCATTGCTGCTGCAATAATTGGAATATTTAACTGTAAATTTTTGGTAAGAAACGATGCTGTATTTACTTCACGTGGTAGCACTTGCGAAAATGCTGGAACCATTAATACATCATCAAATGTAAAACCTTCAAAAGCGAATTTTTGAGAGAATAAATTTTTTGTTGCCATGCGCAAAGGTAGTTAAAAAATAATTATTTGAGTTGTAAAAATTTGTACTAATCTACTATTCGATAATAAAATAAATGTGGCATTGCTCTATTAAAG
>JBEANU010000191.1:0-3364 GCA_041165265.1 Bacteroidota bacterium
AAATCGGTGTTTCCTGTTGAAATTTGCAACGGATTACTCACATTATAAACTTGCTGCAATTGGTCAATAGAAGGCGATGTATTGCTTGTTCTGTAAAAAACACGAAGCATTTTTTCATTTGATATTTTATACATCATCATCACATTTGGCAATACCGAATTAAACTCCTTTCTCAAATTATAATCAGCCGGAAATGTTTGTTTGTTTTTCAGCTCAGCCCATTGGTAATAAGCGCCAGCAGTTAAATTCATTTTTTTATACTTCAAATTATAGCCCGAACCAAATGAATGTGTTTGATAAAAACTATTGAACACATTACTCAATGTAGTATCTAAAAAACTATAATCATTTTTTGTAGGCACAAAATCATTTGAATATTTTTTTGAAGCATTGATGTTGAATGAATGCGCATAACTAAACAACAGCGATTGAGCACTATCAATAGGTTCAGTAAAAATTAAAGTAGTAGTATTATTAAATCCTTTTTTATTCGCATCAATTAATTGCTTCAACGAATCAGCATTTTGTAAGGTGTCTTTTGTAAATGAATTATAATGTGTAGTGCCCACTTGCGAATTATAACTTGGTGTAAAATTTACTGAAAGCGTTCTGTATTTTTTATGAAATGAATGTCGCCACAATAAATTTGTTGAAGTATTAAAGGCAGTTTTATCAACTTTGTTATAAGTTGAAGTAGCGTTCAAACCAATGCCTTCAGCATTTTTTGTTAATCCATCAACAGTAGTTAAGCTATTATTTTTTTGAATTGAAAATTTAGGTTGAATCACAATTGAGTTCATGGAATCTAACTTGCTTTCAATTCTGAAATTGAATCGGTGATTTTGATTTTTTGTTTCAGCAAATGATGATTGTGAATAATTTAACCCAGATGATTTTGCTGCTAAATACTGACGTAATACATCCGATACATTTTTATTATCAGAATAATTGAAAAAGTAACTTGATGATACTTCCGTTTTCTTTCCCCATTTATCACTATAATTTAAGCCTACTGCATGAGTAGTTGTAATTCCGCTTTGACCATTTACCATAAAATTACTTGGGTCATTTCCACCACCCCCACCGCCATTTCCACCCATACCCATTCCTCTTCCACCGCCCATTCCCATCATGCCTCTTCCCATTCCACCACCACCGCTCATCACACCCATTAAATCTTCCATTGCAAAATTTTGCTCATTTATATTATTGCTTTGAAATAATAATGTTAATCGGCGCTGACCCTTAAATTTATTGATAACAGCACCGGCTTTATAAACGCCTGAATTATTAATATCTAAACCGCCACCACCATATACTTTACCAAAAGTTCCGTTTCTGAATTGCGATTTTGTAATCACATTGATTGCCTTTGAAGTATTACCATCATCAAAACCAGTAAAGACAGTTTGGTCACTTTTTTTATCAAATACTTGAATTTTATCTACCACATCAGCAGGTAAATTTTTTAAGGTAGTGGCAGGGTCATCGCCGAAAAAAGGTTTACCATCAACCAATACTTGTTTTACTGTTTCGCCATGTGCTTGAATTTGTCCGTTTTGTGAAGTAATGCCTGGCATCTTATTTACTAAATCTTCTGAAGTAGCATCAACATTTGTTTTGAAAGCATTTGCATTCATTTCAGTAGTATCGCCTTTTTGCTTCACACGAGTTTGTAATTCAGTGATATTAACTTGTTTAAGCGTTTTTGAGTTTTCTTGAAGAATAATTATTCCTAGTTTTATTTCAGCATCTTTAGTTAAAATTGGTTTGCTATATTCTGTAAAACCAACCGATGTAATTTTTAAATTTAACCAAACTGATTGCGGCACTTGCAACACAAAGTTTCCATTATCATCACTTGTAGTTCCTGCTGCAATATCCTTTCCGTTAGGCTGATATACAACTACGGTTGCTCCAATAATTGGCTGCTGTTTAGTATCGTTTAATTTCCCTGAAAGCATTGTTGATTGAGCAATAGAAGCAAAAATGCTACAACAAAAAAACAACACGAATAAAATATTTTTTTTCACTTTAAATAGTATAAAATTGAGCTACAAAGTAAAAGAATGTTTCAGCGAAAATGCGATTTGCATTTTGCTAAATTGTAAATGAGGTTTAAAGAAAAATGATTCTATTTTATTCAAAAAAGGTTATAATTTTACTTTCAGTATAACTTTACGAAAACATATTTTATGTATTTAACTACAGCAACCAATACTCAATATTTAATTCTTTCCATGCTGAAAGATTTACCAATCAAAGTGCAAACCAACACTTTGCATGATGTTAAAAAAAAATATGCTGAATATTTAGCCAAGCAAATTGAAGCATCTCCTAATAAAAAATTCAAAATAGAAGATGATGATGTTTATGAATTGGTAGAAGATATTTTGGATATTAATTTATTAAAACAAAAACGCAAAGGCAATGTGGTTTCATTAGATGAATTTATGACAAAAATGGAAACAAAACATAAATTGAAAATCAAACGCTGATGTACACCGTTGTAATTGAAAGAAAAGTACAAAAAGAAATAGCTGATATCCCCAAACTATACCAACAACAAATAGTTCAAGCTATTTATAATCTTCAAACTAATCCCCGTCCTACTAATTGTAAAAAATTATCAGGCAGTAAAAATGATTATAGAATTAGAGTAGCTGATTACAGAATTATTTATTCAATTGAAGATAATATTTTAACAGTATTTGTTATTACAGTAGGATATAGAAAAAATATTTATAGGTAATTAATAAATCCTTACTCCACCAATTTTCCCATCAATCTTAACAATTCTGTTTCAGCTGATTTGGTATTGAACTGTGCTTGAACCAATCTGTTCATTGCATTACTATAACTACTTTCAGCTTGACGCATTTCAATAGCAGTAGATTCAGCTAATCTGAAACGCTCAGTTGCAATGCTTAAATTTTCTTTAGCTAATTGAATATTTTCGGTTTCTAATTGTAAAACCTCCTTAGCTTTTTTGAAATCTAATTTTGCTTTATCATATTTTATAGAAGTTAACAATTGCATTTTTTTGTATTGCATCTCGGCATTCAATGTATTGATGGTAGCTACTTTCCATTGATTTCGAGTTTGAGTTCCATTAAACAATGGAACATACAAACTAATTCCTCCATTTAGTCCTTGTGTTTGATTTAGTAATGCAAATCCAGCCGAATTACTACTTCTGTTCATTCCGTAAGCACCCGTAATATTTAGTTGAGGCAAATAATTACTGAAAATTTCTTTCTTACTGAAATAACTATTTTCTCTTGTTTTATTAGCAATTAATAATTGAAAATTACTTTTATCTAATTCAGCTTCACTTATTAAACTTAATTTATCATTGAATGAA
>JBEANU010000192.1:0-9791 GCA_041165265.1 Bacteroidota bacterium
ATTGGCTGATGTTGAAATAATTGGTGTATTAAATTGATGTAAAATTTCCTGACAAAAATCATCATTCGGAATTCTAACGGCAATGGTATTTTCAGTGGAACAAACAGGTTGTTTTAAAATACCGTTTGATGTAAAAATAAATGTTGTAGGTTTTTTTGCTTCATTTTTTAGAGCGTAATAAGCAGTAGGAATATGCGTTACAAAGCTTTTTAGCATCTCTTCATTTTTCATT
Organism: Bacteroidota bacterium; assembly: GCA_041165265.1. Taxonomy (GTDB): domain Bacteria; phylum Bacteroidota; class Bacteroidia; order Chitinophagales; family CAIODY01; genus CAIODY01. The sequence continues at coordinate 233 of JBEANU010000192.1, forward strand.
AAAACAATACAACTTTTGTTTTGGGGGCGGTTTTTTAGCTCAAATACTTTTTCAATTGCAATTCTATTTTTAGCATCACAGCTTAATCCCCAAATGGTATCAGTTGGGCAAAGTATTACACCATTATTGTTCAAGATATTTATTATTATCGGTATTTCAATATTAAAATTCATGTTGTGCATGGATAAAAATTATTCAAAAAAATGTTGGCTGAATATAGTTACTTAATATAATTTCAAAAATAGATATTTATTAATGTTAAAACTTTTTAAGTTTGCAATTCTAAAAAAATAAAAATCTAAAAACTTATGAATGGGAATATTATTGATACCGTAGGAAAAACACCCTTGGTAAAATTGCAAAAGATTAATCCTTATAAAAATGTTGAAATTTGGGTAAAGTTAGAGTTTATGAATCCAAGTGGAAGTATTAAAGACAGAATTGTAAAATACATTATTGAAGATGCTGAAAAAAATGGTTTATTAAAACCAGGCGGAACAATTGTAGAAAACACAAGTGGTAATACAGGAGCTGCCGCAGCCATGATGGGCGCTATTAAAGGTTATAAAGTAATTTTAACAATGCCTGATAAAGTGAGTATTGAAAAGCAAAATGCCTTAAAAGCATTTGGTGCACAAGTGGTTGTAACCCCTACATCAGCTGCGCCTGATTCGCCTGATCATTATGTGAACACTGCCATCCGTATTGCAAATGAAACACCTAATAGTTTCCGTATCAATCAATATGATAATCCTAAAAACCCTTTAGCACAGTACCTTTCAACAGGGCCTGAAATTTGGGAACAAACCAACGGAAAAGTTACACACTTTGTAGCAAGTGGTTCTACAGGTGGCACAATCAGCGGCATTAGTAAGTATTTAAAGGAAAAAAATCCAAAAGTTTTTTCATTTATGGCTGATCCGTTTGGCTCAATTTATTATGATTATTTCAAAACAGGAGAAATACGTCACGATGGAAGTTGCAGCTACCAAGTTGAAGGCGTAGGTGAAGACCATATCAACCAAGCAATGGATTTTAAAATGGTTGATGATATGATTCAATTTAATGATGATAATGCATTTACAACTGCCAGAATGTTGGCTCGTGAAGAAGGTATTATTGGCGGAGGAACAGGCGGAGCAAACGTTTGGGCAGCATTACAATTGGCTTCTACATTAACCGAGCCAGCTGTTATAGTAACTGTTATACCAGATAATGGCGCTAAATATTTAAGTAAGTTTTATAACGATGAATGGATGAAAGCGAATAATTATAAGCTATAATTATTTATTACCAATATAATTGAGAACCATGAAAATTTAAAATAAGATTTTAGATTTTCATGGTTCTTTTGTTTTTAGATGAAGTCAATTCAAAATCTTACATTTGCAATCTAATAAAAATCAATTAAATGAAATTTTCAACCAAAGCCATTCACAACGGACAAAAACCCGATGAAACATCAGGAGCAATTATTCCACCTATTTACATGACTTCAACCTATGTACAGGAAAGCCCTGGCAACACAAAAGGTTATGATTATACAAGAGCAGGCAACCCGAATTTTACTAATTTAGAAACTGCATTAGCTTCATTAGAGGAAGGAAAATATGCTACCATTTTTTCATCTGGTTTAGGAGCTATTACAGCCTTAATTTCAACTTTGAAAAGTGGCGATAAAGTGCTTGCTACAAACGATTTGTATGGTGGTACATATAGAATTTTTACTCGTGTATTTTCTCAATATCAAATTCAATTTGAAACCATCAATACGCAAGATTTAAATGAAGTGGAAGCTAAAATGAGTGAGAAACCAAAATTCATTTTAATTGAATCACCCACCAATCCATTATTAAATATTTCGGATATTGAAGCGATTTCAAAAATTGCAAAAAAACATGGTGTGATGGTAGTAGTAGATAACACTTTTGCATCTTCTTATTTTCAAAATCCATTATTGTTGGGTGCTGATGTAGTAATGCATTCAACCACAAAATATATTGGCGGACATAGCGATACCATTGGCGGTTTATTAGTTACTAACGATTTAGAATTAAAACAAAAATTTGATTTTGGCAGAATGGCAATTGGATTAAATCCAAGTCCGTTTGATGCATGGTTAACATCAAGAAGTATCAAAACTTTAGGCGTAAGAATGGAGCGTCATGCTGAAAACGCAATGAAAGTTGCAGAGTTTTTTGAAGCACATCCTAAAGTAAAAAAAGTGTTTTATCCAGGATTGAAATCACATCCTAATCATGAAATTGCAATGAAGCAAATGAAAGGTTTTAGTGGCATTGTTTCGGTTGAATTTAATTGCGATTTAGAAACTACTAAAAAATTAATTTCATCATTACACATTTTTAGTTTGGCTGAAAGCCTTGGTGGTGTTGAATCATTGGTGGATCATCCTGCATCAATGACGCATGCTTCCATTCCAAAAGCAGAAAGAGAAAAAATTGGATTAGCTGATGGCTTAGTTCGTTTTTCGGTAGGTATTGAAAATATTGAGGATATTTTAGCCGATTTAGAAAATGCTTTAGCATCAGTGTAAAAATATAATTTCAATTAAAAAAAGGCAAATACAAAACTGTATTTGCCTTTTTTATTTTCTTAATTTTGCGCCTCAATTTTAATAATTATGAATGATAAATTACATTTAGAAAGTATCTGCGTAAAAGCCGACAAATACCCCAACCATAGCCACATTTTACCTATTTATCCTACCTCAACTTATACGTTTGATACGGCAGAAGATGGCGCTGATATTTTGAATGGAAGGAAAGAAGGGTATGTGTATTCACGGTTTGAAAATCCTACCAGCGACCCAGTTTGTGAAAAAATTGCAGCATTAGAATCGTTTGGTTTAAATATGCCATTAAAGGCTTACTTAACTTCATCGGGTATGAGTGCTGTTAGTACTGTTATGATGGCTTGCGTAAAAAGCGGACAAAAAGTTTTAACACATTACTCATTGTATGGTGGTACTGAAGAATGGATGATTCGATTAATGCCCTCAATGGGTGTTCAGCCGGTTATTATTGATTTTGATGATTTAAACAAAGTAGAGGAAGCTTTAAAAAATGATTCAACTATTGCATTGATTTATATTGAAACACCAGCCAATCCTACGCTTAAATGTGTTGACATTAAAGCGGTGTGTGAAATAGCAAAAAAATATTCTGTTAAAGTTTGTTGCGATAACACATTTGCAACACCAGTATTGCAACAACCCTTTGCATTAGGAGTTGATTTTGTTTTACATTCAGTAACCAAATATTTGAATGGTCATGGAACTACAATTGGCGGTGTAGTATTGGGTAAAGATTTAGAATTCATGAATACCGTTTTCAAAAAAACATATCGTTTGTTAGGAACCAACTACAATCCATTTGATGCATGGTTGGTTATGAATGGCTTGAAAACATTGCCTTTGCGTATGGAACGCCATTGTAGTAATGCAATGAAAGTAGCCGAATATTTGCAATCGAATAATGCAGTTGCTAAAGTTGATTATTTAGGTTTAACGAATCATCCTTATCATCAATTAGCAAAAAAACAAATGAGAGATTATAGCGGTATGCTTTGTTTTGAATTAAAAACAGGATTAAGCGGCGGACAAAAATTTATTAATAATCTTAACCTTTGTGTAAAAGCGGTTTCGTTAGGAACAGTTGATACTTTGGTTTCTCATCCAGCATCTATGACACATACAAACGTGCCTCAAGCCGATAGATTGAAATACGGTATAACAGATGGTTTAATCCGCATGAGTGTTGGCTTAGAACATGTGGATGATATTATTGCAGATATTGAAAATGCTTTGAAGTAATACCAAATTGAATATTTTTTTTTAGTTAGATTAATTAGTTTTTAATGTTGCTGAAATGAATACTTGTTCAATTTTTTATGCTCCTACATTTTACAATTAATTATTTAGTAAAAAAAAATGTACCTTCGCCAAATGTTGAATAATACTACATTACAAGCTAGATGCAATAATAGTTGCGAACTTTGCAGCCAAAATATTTCAGAAATAATTGCGTATGCTGTTCCACCAAAAAATAATGATTTTGTTGAAAATGAAGTTGCTTTATGTGAAAATTGCGTTCAACAAATCCGTATAAATAACTTTTCAGATACCAATTATTGGCGTTGTTTAACGGGTAGTATTTGGAGTGAAGTGCCTTCTGTTCAAGCATTATCATACAAATTATTAAATAAACTAAATACTGAAGATTGGGCTTTGGAAGCTTTAGAATCAGTGCAATTAGATGAGTCAGTAATTAATTGGGCAAATGCTGAAGCTGATATGGAGGCTTCAAAACTGGTACATAAAGATGCATTTGGCGTTGTGCTTCAAAGTGGTGATACTGTGGTGCTGACACAAAATTTGAATATTAAAGGTGCAAGTTTTACAGCATCAAAAGGTACTGTAGTGCGTAAAATAAAATTAGTGCCTGATAATGATGAACAAATAGAAGGTAAAATTGAAGGGGATGTAATTGTAATCCTTACAAAATTTGTACGAAAATCTACCGTATAAAATAATTAAATTGCTTTACTAAATGTATTGCCTGTTGATTGTTTGCGCAGCAATCGAGCATCGATAGATGCAGCAATTATTCTTACAAATAATTTTCCTTTTTCTTTTACCACAATTTTATTATTTATCAACTCAGCTAAATCATCTTCCATTAACTGATTTAACTTCACTTTCATTTCATCAAATAAAGTAGCATCAAAGAGTTCAGGAAGCAAAGTAGTTTCATCATTGCACATCAATTCTAAAATATTTTTCCGAATCATTTCATCTTCGGCATTTAATTTATGACCGGCTATAATAGGAAAAATTCCTGCTGCAATTTTTTCTTCATAAGCTTCTACTTCTTTTTCATTCTGAATAAATCCATCCCAGCTATCACTAATACTTGAAGCTCCTAAACCAATTATCAATTTAGTTTGAGTAGTAGTATAACCCATAAAATTGCGATGTAAATTTCCTTCTTTAGCTGCTGCAAACATTTTATCATCGGGCAATGCAAAGTGGTCCATACCAATGGCATCAAACCCTGCATCCAACAATAATTTTCTACCTGTATGGTACATCGCCCATTTTTCATTGGCTTTAGGCACATCATCATCGGAATAGCGGCGTTGTACTTTGCTCTTCCAAGGCACATGAGCATAGCTATAAAATGCAATTCGGTTAGGCATTAATTGTTTGATGTTTGCAATCGTATGCTCCACACTTGCTACCGTTTGTTTTGGTAAGCCATACACTAAATCAATATTAATACTATTATAATTTAATTGCCTTGCCCAATCCACCACTTCGCTGGTTTTTTCAAACGATTGAATTCTGTTAATTACATATTGTACTTGTGTGTCAAAATCTTGTACGCCCAAACTAATACGGTTGAAACCTACATCAGCCAAGGCTTTCAAGTGTTCGTAGGTGGTGTAGTTAGGATGAACTTCAACACTAAATTCATGGTCAGCACTTACTTCGGCATTTTTTGTAATGCCTTGAATTAATTCGGTTAAATGCTCAGGAGAAAAAAAAGTTGGAGTGCCACCGCCTAAATGTATTTCACGAATAATGGGTTTTGATAGTAAAAAATCCCTATACATTTTCCATTCCTTTAAAACTGTTGCAATGTAAGGTGATTCCACTTTATGATTAGTGGTGATGCGTTTGTTGCAAGCGCAAAACGTACATAAATTTTCACAAAATGGAAGATGTATATAAATACTTAATTCACCCTTTTCATTTTTAAATCTATTGATTACACTTTGCTGCCAAACATCAGCATTCATGGTATCATGTTCCCAATACGGCACCGTTGGATAACTTGTATATCGTGGGGTAGGTATATCAAATTTTTTTAGCAACTCTAAAATGTTTTCCATGGCGTAAAATTAATTCATAAACCAATAACTTATTTTATTAATTTTTTAAAAATCAAAACCTACTTTTGTTTATAACAAAAAAATAGAAGCCGCAATATATCTGCATTATAAAGAATAATTTAACATGAAGAAAGAGCAAATACAACAACTTTTTGAACAATTTGAAAATGCTGCCTACCATCATAATAACATAGAATGTTGGAGTGCAAGAGAATTGCAAAACATTTTGGGTTATACAAAATGGGAAAATTTTTCAAAAGTAATTGATAAAGCAAAAACTGCCTGTGAATATAGTGGGATTAAGGTTTCTCATCATTTTCCCGACATCAGGAAAATGATAGAATTAGCAAAAGGCGCACAAAGAGAAATTGAAGATATTGCACTTACCAGATATGCTTGTTATTTGGTGGCACAAAACGGGGATGCTAACAAACCTGAAATTGCATTTGCTCAAACTTATTTTGCTGTGCAAACTCGGAGGCAAGAAATTATTGAACAACGATTATTGGATGTGGCAAGAGTTACGGCAAGAGAAAAATTAACGAAATCAGAAAAAAAACTATCAGGCATTATTTATGAAAGAGGCGTTGATGATAATGGTTTTGCTATTATCAGAAGCAAAGGCGACCAAGCTTTGTTTGGCGGTTTTAGTACCAACGATATGAAACGTAAATTACAAGTGCCTGATAATAGACCATTAGCTGATTTTTTGCCAACGCTTACCATTAAAGCAAAAGATTTTGCAACTGAATTAACCAGTCATAATGTAACTGAAAAAGATTTGAAAGGCGAACAATCTATTTCGCAAGAACATATTAATAACAATGTGGCAGTTAGAAAAATATTGATGGAAAGAGGCGTAAAACCTGAACAATTGCCTGCTGCCGAAGATTTGAAAAAAGTACAAAGGAAATTAGAAAGCGATACAAAAAAAGTTTTGAAAGAAGCAAAGCCCAAAAAGTAACTTTAGTAAAAGGTAAGATGAACATAAATACTTAATTCGCCCTTTTCATTTTTAAATCTATTGATTACACTTTGTTGCCAAACTTCAGCATTCATGGTATTATGCTCCCAATATGGCACAGTTGGATAACTAGTGTAACGTGGTGTAGGTACATCAAATTTTTTTAGCAACTCTAAAATGTTTTCCATGGGGTAAAATTAATTGATAAATCAATAGCGAATTTTATTTTGTTGAATTATAAAATTGCGGAGTACAATTTTAGTTCGCTCCGATGGAGCTTATAATTTGTGATTATCGTTTTCTATGAACAGTTAGTGCCGATGGCACTAAAAAATCAGCGTTTTTTTCTATTACTATTTTCATCATTTTATGATTAGAAGAATTGAATTCTGCTCCGTTAGGAGCTAACTGTTCCTAGCAAAATAAGATAGATGTTGTTCTAAACTCCGTTAGGAGTGACCTGAAATAAACATCTACTAACAAACCGAATTAAATTTCATTGAACAAATTTTCATTCGTGAAAATCAATTATTTTCTCATTTTAATTATTTAATTTTGAAATATATGAAAATCTATCTCACACTATTAGTTTTTATTTTGTTGATTGCATTTTGCAATTCATCAAAAGCACAAGTACACAAACTCACCTATCGTGAAGCCTATAATTTTAATGTGGGAGATGAGATTTATTACTCTTATTTTTCCACAAGTTATGATTTGTGGTATTCTTCGGGCTCACATTCTTATTACGATGTGAAAGATAAAGTAGTTAGCAAAAGATTTAATTCACTTCAAGATACTATTTTTTATACCCTTCAATTGAGTTCTTCAAGTATTACTTATTCTTCGATGGCTCCATCCGTTAGTTCGTTTAATCCATCTACTTTATATTCTTTTTTTATTACACACCTTGATGACACAATCATAACTCTTAATGGGAAAGATAGTACTACTGACCATATAAGAATTGGAAAACATTATATTGATTCAACTTTTTGTAATTTAAAAATTTCAAAGTTAAGTGAAAGTCATTTTGAAGGTGGCTATGATAGTATTTGTATTGATGGGGTTGGATGTTATGCAACAAGCTCGTATGATGGAGGAGCTCATATAAATTCAACTTTTAAGTTAGAGGGTTATTTTAAAGGAAATGATTCTTGCGGTAAAAGGTTGCTAAGTATTGATAACACTCTTAATTTTTATTATAACTGCATTAAAGCTAAAGACTTTTTTGATTCTGAACTTGGTGACGAATACTTAATTGAAAAAAAAGCAAATCAAAGTACCTTGAATTACAGATATAAAAAATTAATCGGGAAGGAATATTCAAATAGCAACAAGAGTTTAAAACTTATTTATGAAGTAAAACAAAATTATCCAACTTCAAACCCAAATTGCTCCGAATGTTATACAAAAGACCAGGAAACCTTTTATATTCCTGATTTAGACGATTGTTATTATTTTCATGATAAGTCTACTTTTAATTACAATCTGTCAGAGTTTTATGAAAATAGCAATTTACTTGAACCATGCAGTATACCAACAAATACTTTTAAATTTGATTACCCTTTTCAGTCAGTTAATTATAGGAAACATCAATACATTAAAGGTTACGGCTATTTAAATGAAATTAATGGAGATAAATATGTGCAAACTTCCAATGGTTATCAAATAGTTAAAGCAGACACTACAGAAACTCTACTTTACATTAAAAACAAGTTTTACAATTGCGGCGAAATGCCTGATTTTTTTATACGTGTATTTAAAAATGAAACAGAAAATTATGTAAATATTGTACCAAACCCTGTTCAATTTGGTGAAGATGTAATTGGTTACAAATCAGCATCGTCGAACATTTCAAGTATTTCGTTTACTGATGAATTAGGAAGATTTTTGCCAACTGTACTAAAACCAACTTGTACTGAAAAAGAAGTAACATTTACCATTCCACATCAATATTTTCATATTGGATTAAACATTGTTTCTTTCATATTCTATGATGGTCATCAAGAAATTCATAAAATAATTGTGTATTAATTTTTGAAATAGTCTGTACTTTTAGGCTGTGATTCAGTTATTCAAATCAAATAATCCCATTACTATTTTTTTGGTATTGGCTGTGGCGGTGCTTTTGCGCCTGCCTTACTTTATGCATCCTACTGTTCATCCATTTACCCCTACTGATTTGGTTGGCAGTTTTGTGTTTGAAAAATTAATTGGTTTAATTTCAAGCAATGCTTTGTTGTACAACATAATTGCTTTGGTGTTGGTTGTTGCACAGGCTTTGCTTTGGAATAGTATGTTGAATAATTTAAGATTTCTGCCCTCCCAAAACTTTTTACCATCTTTAATTTATGTAACATTTACTGCTGTATTACCTGATTTTATTGGTATTTCGCAAAGTATGTTGGTAGCTTTTGCCATTTTATGGGTGCTCAATAAAGTGGTGAACATTTATAAAAAGGAAAAGCAAACCACATCCACTTTTGATTTGGGTTTTACCGTAGGCATTTGCAGTTTATTGGGGTCACATTTTATCACCATTGGTCTGTTTTTAGTATTAGCCTTGTTAATCCTAAGGCCCATGCAGGTTTCAGAGTGGTTTAATTTTTTAACAGGGCTATTTATTCCATTTTTTTTAATGGGTACTTGGAGTTTTTATAATGGTTTTTATCTTTTATT
>JBEANU010000193.1:0-6979 GCA_041165265.1 Bacteroidota bacterium
TAGCAACCATGCCCATTCGCAAGTTACAATTGATACAAGCATTAATTATAAAAATTTGGTCACTCAATATTTAATTGGTGATGGTATAAAAGTAGGAAACATCAGCTTTAGCGGTAATAAATTAGCACTTGCCAGATTTGATTTTAAAACTACACCTATTGATATTAAAAAAGGAATTTTGCTTTGTACAGGCAGTGTGTTTAATGCTGTAGGCCCTAATAAATATCCTTATTCAACAACTGGTTTTTTAGATTTAAAAACACAAAAAAAGTTAAAAGGCGATAAAGATTTGAATAGAATAGCCCACAATAACTCATTTGATGCTGCCATTTTAGAATTTGATTTTGTACCTACTGAAAATAAAATTGCATTTAAATATTGCTTTGCATCTGAAGAGTATCCTGAATTTGTAGGCTCAAGGTATAATGATGTGTTTGGGTTTTTTATAACTGGCGGAAAACTGAAATCAAAAAATTTAGCCACTTTACCACTAAGTATTACGCCTATTACAGTTAATTCAATCAACCATAAAGAAAACCGAAAAGCATTTATTGATAATGATTTTTTTAGTGATGTGAAACCTACAAAAGAGATGCCCGGCACACCAAAAAAGAAACCAACATCTAACAATAAAAACAAAAAAAAATTGGATGTAATAGAAGATGAAAAAGAAGAAATTTTGTTTGAAATAAACAAACGTAAAAAACAAAAATTGAATCAAGCCATTGTTACCAATATTGAATACGATGGAATTACACGGGCTTTAACGGCTTGGAGTTATGTAACACCTTACCAAAAATATCATATCAAAATAGCCATTGCTGATGTGGGTGATAATAGTTATGATAGTGGTGTGTTTTTAGAACAAGGCTCATTTGGTAGCTCAAAAGATGCTACAATGCCACACTTTAAGGAGTATACCGATGTAAGTACTAAAATTAATTTTGATAGTATTTTATTTGGTATGCCCAAAAAAATAGTTGTTCCTGCTGCTCAAAAACAACAAGCCAAACAAGATTCAATTGATGATGCTGAAGCAGATTTTTTTCAGGTAACTAACGTAAATTTTGAAACCGATAGCTATGTAATTCCTGATTCATCGCAAAAACATTTGAATGCATTAATTGCCTATTTATTGAGATACAAAAAAGTAAAATTGCAATTGTATGGATTTACAGATAACAAGGGCAATAAGGATTACAACCAAAAATTATCAACCAACCGAGCTGAAAATGTAATGAATTATTTAACGGCAAGGGGCATAATTTTAAAGCGAATTAAAATTGATGGATTTAATTTTGAGCGCCCTGCTGCTGATAATGAAAGCGAACAAGGACGATCAAGAAATAGAAGAGTTGAAATTAATTTGAACAGAGATGATGAACAAATTAGAGAGAAAAAAAATGGAAAATAACACCTCATTATTTGTACATCATTATGTATCACCAATTGGCAGTATTGAAATTATTTCAAACGAAATAAATTTGCTTTCAGTTTTATTTTTAGATGCTGTAACTAAAGCAGCAAAGGGGTTTCAGGTAACTCAACAATTATCAAACCCAATTAAATCATGTAAGGAGCAGCTCACTGAATATTTTATCGGAAGTAGAAAAAAATTTCATTTACCTATTCAACAAATTGGTACCGATTTTCAATTAAAAGTATGGGCCGAATTAGATAATATTCAATTTGGTAATACAATTACTTATTTACAACAATCAAAAAAAATTGGTCATGAAAAAGCCATAAGAGCAGTAGGAACTTGCAATGGTAATAATCAATTCAATATTATTGTGCCATGCCATAGGGTGGTGGGTAGCAATGGTGCTTTAACAGGCTATGGTGGTGATGTTTGGCGGAAAAAATGGTTGCTTGAACATGAACAAAAATTTACTAATCATTCAAATAATGGTAAATTATTTTAGCAATGGAAAAGGCAAAAAAATATTTATCACCTGATGTGTTGCGAAGCAAAATGGAATATTACTGCGCTTATCAAGAGCGTTGTCAGCAGGAAGTAAGAAATAAATTGTACGAATTGGGTGGCTATACAAGTGATATTGAACAAACCATAGCCTACTTAATTGAAAATAATTTTTTGAATGAAGAACGCTTTGCTAAGGCGTATGCTGGTGGTAAATTCAGAATAAAAAATTGGGGAAAAATTAAAATTATTAATGAGTTAAAATCAAGATATATAAGTGCCTATTGTATTAAAATGGCTTTATTACAAATTGATGAAGATGATTATTTAAATACTTTAAAAAAAATAATCAGTAAAAAAAATCCTAATTACTTACATTGCAGCCCAATGCAAAAGCAAACTATTGCCAAATATGCCATCAGTAAAGGGTTTGAGGGTAATTTGGTATGGAATGAATTGAATAAAAAAAGATAAATAAAATTATGGCAATCAGCAAAATAAATTTAAAGTCATTTAAGAGTAAGGCTTACCGTAAACGAAAGGAGTTGCAAAAGTTTATGAATAAATTGCAACGCAAAGCGCCTGCAGGAATTGATGCAGTAGCAAAAAAATTAGATGCTGAAACATGGAAAGATTTAGATTGCTTGGCTTGTGCTAATTGCTGCAAAACCATGACCCCCACTTACACTAAAAATGATGTAAAAAAAATTGCTGCATTTTTAAAAATTACGCCTGCTCAAATGCATGAAAAATGGTTGACTGTAGATGATGATAATGGTGATATTATTAATAAAAGCACACCTTGTCAGTTTTTAAATAAGAATAATAAATGTAGCGTATATGCAGTTCGGCCTGCTGATTGTAGCGGATTTCCGCATTTTAAAAAACGTGAAATATTAGATTATACACATGTGTTTAATGCTAATTTGCATCGATGCCCTGCTACACTTAAATGGGTGGAGCTAATGGAAAAAAATGCGAAAGAATTGAAATGGGTAAAGTAATTATTCACCCAAATATTCAACATAAATATTTTCAGTTTCATACAATTTAATGCAATGTAATTCGCACCCTATAATATGCGGTGATAATTGAAACCAAATGGCTTTTGCAAAATTTTCAGCACTTGGAATTATGCCAGTTAAAAAAGCAACATCTAAATTTAAATTTTTATGATCTACCAAATCAATCACATGTTTTTTGATTAATGAACTAATATCTTTCATGTTCACCACATAACCTAATTCATCATTCACTTTACCTTTTACAGTTACAAATAAAGTGTAATTATGCCCATGCCAATTAGGATTGGCGCAGCCTCCAAACACTTCAGTATTTTTTTCATCACTCCAATTAGGGTTAAATAATTTGTGTGCTGCATTAAAATGTTCACGACGGGTTAAATAAAACATACCAATAAAGTAATTTTTGTTGTTTAAATTTTTTTAATCATCAACAATTGATTTAGTAAATTTGAGCATGCATATATTATTTATAGCCGCCACATTATTTGAATCTGAATTGTTGATACAACAATATCCGTTTGCTAAAAATGAAAATTGTTATACCGCTAAGGTAAACAATCATCGCATTGATTTGTTGCTAACCGGAGTTGGTATTGTAAACACCACGTATTTTTTACAACAATATTTAATTACAAATAAGCCTGAAATGGTTATACAATATGGTATTGCAGGTGTGCATCCTCATTTTTGCGCATTGGGCAATTGTTTTGCAATCACTCATGAAATATTTGCAGATATTGGTGTTTTTGAAAATGGAAACTATAAAAATTTAGAAGAATTAAATTTGTCTTCATCTAATATTTCATTGGTAAATCATTCCGTTTTACAATTATTAATTCCTGAAATAAAAACTGCTAAAGCCCGTACCGTAAGTTTAATTGAATCTGATTCAATACGCTTATTAATCCTTAATAAAAAATATAATGTAGATGTTGAAAGTATGGAAGGTGCTGCATTTCATTTTGTGATGGCACATACTAAAATACCTTATTTGCAAATAAGAGCAGCCTCAAATTTTATTGGAGAAAGAGATAAAACAAATTGGGAAATGAAATTGGCTGTAGATAATATAAATGAATTAGTTTTGAAGATTATTGATGAAACCATTTTAAAATAACAACATGCACAAAGCAGGATTTGTAAATATTATTGGATTGCCTAACGTAGGCAAGTCAACCTTGATGAATGCAATGATTGGTGAAAAACTTTCCATAGTATCACCTAAGGCGCAAACCACCCGAAAACGTATTATTGGCATTGTAAATACTGAAGATTATCAAATTGTATTTAATGATACACCAGGCATTTTAGATCCTCAATATAAAATGCAATCAGCTATGGCAAAAGTAGTTAGCGAAGCCATTAAGGATGCTGATATTATGCTTTATATGATGGAAGCAAATATGAACGAAATAGTTGCTAGTAGCTGGTTAGATGAAGTAACAACGGAAGGAAAAATTATTGTAGTGGTGAATAAAATAGATATGATTTTGCCATCGATGTTGGATAGAAAGTTAGATTTTTGGCGAAAGCATAATATGGTAATTGATGCTATTGGCATTTCAGCTTCTGAAAAAACTAATTTGAATATTTTGATGGGTACGATTGTAAAACATTTACCCGAAGGCGAAGCATTTTATTCAAAGGATGAAATAACAGATCGTAGTGTACGCTTTTATTGTGGTGAATATATTCGTGAAAAAATATTTATGCAGTTTAAAGATGAAATTCCGTACCACACTGATGTGGTGGTGATGGATTATACTGAAAAACCTGATATTGATGTAGTGGTTGCCAATATTATTGTGAATAAAGAATCGCATAAAAAAATAATTATTGGTAAAAATGGCGATGCTATTAAAAAATTAGGCACTGCCGCACGAATAGATATTGAAAAATTTATTGGCAAAAAAGCTTATCTTGAATTAAGTGTAAAAGTGATTGAAGATTGGATTAGTAGCGATTCTCAATTAAAAAAATTAGGCTATTTGGATAATGGTTAATTCTGATTTTATTACCTATTAATTTTACTTTTGTGTACACTAATATTTTTTTAACTAAGTATTTTTTTACAGCAATGGCAATGGTTGCGTTGCTTTTTGTAGGTACATTTTTTATTCCAAAATTATTTATTGTTGCGCAAATTGTTTTCATAATTGTTTTATGTATTACCTGTATTGATGCTTTTGTTTTATTCAATAATAAAGTAAAAATTGATGTAATACGAAATTGCCCAAAGGCTCTTTCATTAAGCGATAATAATTCAATTGAACTTACTATAATTAATCAATCGCCTATTGAGCTTCATATTACTGCATTTGAAAATTTACCTGAACAGTTACAACTTCATAATTTTTCATTCCAACATTTATTTAAAAGAAGTGAAACAAAAAAATTTAATTATTTAATTAAACCAAATGAACGGGGATTGTACTTGTTTCAAGCCACTTATTTATTTGTAAGTAGTAAATTAAATTTTGTTGAACGACGCATCATTATTCATCATTCGCAATCAGTGGCTTGTTATCCTTCGGTTTTACAAATGAAAAAAGCTGAACTATTAAGTAAGCAACGATTTCAAACATTTGAAGGTTCAAAAAAACAAAATAGAGTAGGGGCAAGTTATGAATTTGAACAAACAAAAAACTATGTAAGTGGCGATGATTATCGCCATTTAAATTGGAAAGCTACTAGCAAATTGAATAGGTTGATGATGAATCAATATGAAGATGAAAAATCGCAACAAGTATATTTTTTAATAGATAAAAGCAGAAATATGCTGATGCCATTTAATGGTTTAAGTTTGATGGATTATAGTATTAACGCCACTTTAGCCTTGGCAAACGTGGTATTAAAAAAACAAGATAAAGTTGGGCTGATAACATTTAGTAATTTAATTCATACAAAATTAAAGTCAGAGCGTAAAGCCAATCAATTGCATAAAATTAATGAGGTGCTATACAATGAAAAAGAAACTGAATTAGAGGCAGATTATGAGTTATTGTATCATACCATTCGGAATTATATACATGGCCGAAGTATGCTTTTTTTATTTACAAATTTTGAGAGCAGTTATGCTTTGCAACGTGTATTACCTATTTTAAGAAGTATTAATAAATTACATTTATTGGTAGTTGTGTTTTTTGAAAATACAGAAATTTCAGATTTTGCAAATCAAACAGCCACTAATCTGCAAACTATTTATGATACAACAATTGCCACTACTATGTTGGATGAAAAAAGACAAGTTTTAAAAGTATTGCACCAATATGGTATTCAAGCAATCATTACAAAGCCTGAAGATTTAAATATTGTAAGTATCAACAAATACCTGCAATTAAAATTGCAACGTAGTTTATAAATTTATAGATTACTATTCCTCTATCAAAATTTCATCTACAAATAGCCAAGCTGGTTCGCCTTTGCTCCAATGCCAGGATGGTAATTTGCCATAATTTTTTGCCGTTACTTTGTAATATCTGAAACCTGACAGGTTTTTAAAACCTGTCAGGTTTAACATTACATCTTTTGTAATAGCATGGTCAATGGTATCACTTACATTTGTTTTTATGGTTGAGATGGGTTCAAAAGTTTTTCCATCATTGCTGCCTTCAAAAATAACTTGCGGTGGCATCATCACCCAAGCGCCTTGGTCTTGCAAGCAACCGAGCCCGATTGATTTTAAAGCTTTAGAAGAACCTACATCCACAATGCCTACAAAATCTTTTCCTGCATAACCTTGCCAGCCGCCAATACGCCAGTTGGCTGAGCCACGTTCTAAATCAATCAATGCTTCTGCACCACCTGCATTATATAAATTGTCGAATTGGGTGAGTAATTGAATATGACGATTTGTAGGGATTTTTACAAACTCAGCAGTAATTACAGGACTTGTTATTGCTTTTGAAAATTGGTTTTCACTAAATGCACTAATTTTGCATGATTTATAAATGATAAAAGGTTTATGATATTCAACGAAATTTTCATTATCAACTGAATAATATTTTTTTTCAGTTTTATCAATGGTATT
>JBEANU010000194.1:0-5190 GCA_041165265.1 Bacteroidota bacterium
GTAAATAGATTGGAGCGTAAAACCGAAATAGTGAACCAAGTATTAAAAAATAATGCTGCTGATTGGGAAGAAACGTTTTATCAATTATTAGCAAAAAATTTTGGTATGAAAGTAAATGGAGAAGCTTTTTTTGAATTAGCAAAATCGTTACCTATTAAAATATTAAGTAAACATAAAAATAATTTGATGCAGCTTGAAGCCTTATTGATTGGGCAATCAGGCTTGTTGAATGAAATTTTTGGTGATATATATGCAGTTCAATTACAACGTGAATACCAATATTTACAACACAAACATTCCTTACAACCTATTCAAAAAAAATATTGGAAAATGGCACGAATGAGGCCACAAAATTTTCCCCCTTTACGATTGGCACAATTTACAGCGTTAATACATCAGGCATCACATTTATTTTCAAAAATAATAGATGCCGAAAATTTAAAATTGGTGTTACAATTATTTCAAGCTACGCCTTCAAACTATTGGCAAACTCATTATAGGTTGGATTTATCATCCAATAAATCATTAAAAAAAATAGGCAAATCAACCATTGAAAATATTGTCATCAACACTATTATTCCGGTGCTTTTTGCCTATGGCAAATACAAGCAAAACGATGCACTACAAGCAAAAGCTATTGAATGGTTAGAGCAATTAAACCCTGAACAAAATACTATTATTTTAGGTTGGAAAAAATTTAACATCATACCTCAAAATGCAGCTGATTCGCAAGCGCTAATTGAATTAAAAAATGAATTTTGTGATCAAAAAAAATGTACTGAATGTTTAATAGGCATGAAATTGATGCAACAAAATGTTTAACCTTAGTTCACATTATATTTTAGCCCTAACAATACAAATATTACTTGCTCGTTTTACTTTTGTATTGTACAAAATCATGACAAAATATTTATTATACATTATTTTACTATGCTTTGCATTACCCGTGCAGGCTCAAAATATTGCTACTAAGCCTGAAAAAAAAATCATTCAATTTAGTGGTATGGTGCTAAGTAGCGATAGTTTAGAGGTATTACCCTATGCTGTAATTTTTGATAAAACAATTGGCAAAGGCACTTATAGTACTTATTCAGGCTTTTTTTCATTTGCTGCTTCTGAGGGCGATAGTATTTATTTTTCATATGTTGGCTTCCGAAAAAAATTGGTTATCATTCCTTATCATTTGCCAGAAGATAAATACAGCATGATGCAATTGTTATCAGCCGATACCATTAATTTACCTGTTACCATCATTCGGCCATTTCCTAAACCTGAAGAATTTAAACGTGCATTTTTAACTTTGAATGTACCTGATGATGATATGGATAGAGCTTTGAAAAATTTAAAAAAAATGAGTAATCAAGATTTAGTATTATCAGTACCTATTGATGGAAGAGAAGCTACCAATTCATACATCAGAAATTATGCAAGCACATATTATTATAAAGGGCAAATGCCTCCTCAAAATATTTTTAATCCTTTAGCTTGGGCTGAGTTTTTTAGATCGTGGAAACGTGGCGATTTTAAGAAAAAGACCCACTACTAAGCATCTGTTTCTGTTTTCTTTTTTACTTTGCATTTAAATTATTTTACTAATGCAAAAAAATAGGCTTACCATTTTTATTTTTTCCTCAATGCTAATTGGTGCATTAGTAGGAACCATAATTCATTACAATAATACCACCAATGGGCATACCGATGTTGCGTTTTATACAGATAAAATTTCAGTACTAACCAAAATATTTTTAAACCTAATTAAAATGATTATTGGGCCATTAGTTTTGGCTTCATTAATTTCAGGTGTTGCTAAATTGGGCGATGTAAAAGTGGTGGGCCGAATTGGAGGCAAAACGTTAGCCTGGTTTTTATTTGCCACTATTATTTCGCTTTCATTAGGTATGGTATTAGTGAATGTTTTTCAACCTGGGGCAGGTATGGTAAACGTTCCGATGGCTGAAGATGCAGTTAAATCAACTGTTTCATCTACCCATATTAATTTTTCCGATTTTGTATCTCATATTTTTCCAACCTCAGTTTTTAAAGCATTAGCCGATAATGAAATATTGCAAATAATTGTATTTGCAATATTTTTCGGGATGGCATGCGCTGCCATGAGCGATGTTGCAAAACCTATTATTAAAGCAATGGATGCAATTACACATATTATGTTAAAGGTTACCACATTTGTAATGAACTTGGCTCCAATTGCAGTGTTTGCTGCTATTAGCGGCACAATTGCACAAAGTGGCCCTGAAGTTTTAATTACATTTGGTAAATTAATTGGTGAATTTTATTTAGGATTATTTCTGTTGTGGGTCATCTTATTTTCATTAGGCTATTTAGTAATTGGTAAAAAAATTACTCACTTAATTAGTAGTATTAAAGATGCTATTTTATTAGCATTTAGTACAGCTAGCAGCGAATCTGCTTTTCCGAAATTAATTGAACAGTTAGAACGATTTGGGTGCAGTAATAAAATTGTAAGTTTTGTATTACCATTAGGCTACTCATTCAATTTAGATGGCAGTATGATGTATATGACATTTGCAAGTTTATTTATTGCACAATGCTATCACATTGAATTATCTTTTGCTCAGCAATTAAGTATGTTATTAATATTGATGGTTACCAGCAAAGGTATTGCAGGTGTACCACGGGCATCATTAGTAGTAATTTCAGGTGCATTAGCTACATTTCACATACCCGAAGCTGGCTTATTATTATTAATGGGAATTGATCAATTGCTAGATATGGGTAGGTCAGCAACTAATGTATTAGGAAACGCAGTAGCTACAACTGTTGTAAGTAAGTGGGAAAATGAATTGAAATAAATAATTTTCATTCATTACAAAATACAATAAATATTTATCCTATTACATTAATTTAATATTGATAAGGTAAAATTGTTTGCTCTTTATTTCACAAATTTAAAACGTTTATAGGATGCGGATTTTGTTTTTTTATTGTTGAGCCATCGCATCTTTAATCAATTGAACCATACCCGATGCAGCAATATCTCTACTGTGCAAAATCATATTTTTAATAGCTTTAGCATTGCTTACCCCATGCCCAATTACAACAGCAGCATTAGCACCAAGTATTGGCATACCGCCATAATTTTCATAGTTTACTCGTTCAAAAAATGGTGTTATGGCAGCTTGCTCTTTTAAAATATCGTAAATATTTTCACCCATTTTTAATACCACATTACCTACATAACCATCACAAACAATTACATCGGCTTTATCATTAAAAATATCTCTACCTTCAATATTACCAATAAAATTAATCTTATTATTTTCTTTTAATAATGGATAGGCAGCCTGCAAAATCAAATTACCCTTTCCTTCTTCTTCTCCTAAATTTAATAATCCAACTTTAGGTTTATTATGTTTTAAAACTGCTTGGGCATAAATGCTTCCTAGTAATGCAAATTGATTTAAGTTTTCAGGTTTTACATCGGCATTGGCGCCTACATCCACAATTACACCTGTGCTACCATTTAATTTAGGTGCAACCGAAGCAATGCATGGCCTATTTATTCCTTCAATAGATTTTACACTAAATAATGTACCTACTAACATAGCACCTGTATTACCAGCACTTGCAAATACATCAATTTTATTTTCTTTTAATAAATGAAAACCAATACTGATAGATGAATGTGGCTTTTGTTGAAAAGCTTTAGCCGGGTGTTCGCCCATTTCAATAACATCAGGAGCATGAATTATAGTGCATTTACTAACATCAGCACCTGCATTTTGTAATTCAGTTCTAATAGTTTCTTCGTTGCCAATTAGTACTAAATGGTTATCTGATGCTAATTCAGCTTGCGCCAAAGCAACACCTTTTGCAGTAGCTTGTGGGGCAAAATCGCCACCCATCATATCAACTCCTATTTTAATCATTTGGTTTTGTTTTGAGGATTGCTAAAATAAAAAATCCAAGCAAAAAATTATTCCCAAAAATACAATTTGGAAATAATTTTTACCCGGATTTTTTAAAAATACTTTTTGGTAAAAAATCTTACTTTGAAGATTTTTCCATTACTACTTGTCCGTTGTACATTAATTTACCATCAGTACTCCAATAAGCACGATGACTTAAATATACTTCGCCAGTATTTTTATCAGTAGCGATAGTAGGTGCTACAGCTTTGTAATGAGTACGGCGTTTATCACGTCTTGTTGTTGAATGTCGTCGCTTTGGATTTGGCATAACTTAATCTAGTTAAATGTTAATTTTATTATTGATATAGCTTAAGATTACTTAAGGTTAATATTTTTTAGTTTTTCCCATCTTGCATCTGTTGTATCTGATGGTTCAATGGTATTATTGTTCAATTTTTTTAATATTTCTTGATTGCAATTTTTATATTTCTCTTCTAAAAAATCACAATTTCTAATCATGGGTATGCTCAAACTTATGAATTCATAAATATATTGCATCACGTTAATGGTACTTTCGCTTCTTGAAATATAAATTATTTCATCATCATCTTCACTTGTTCCTGTATCACGTTCATCATCAAATTTAATATACAATTTTGAGGTATTGAACAGCGGATAATTAATATCAGCAGTACATCTATCGCATTCTACATCAATTTTGCCTTCTATATTAAAAGTAAGAACAAAATGTGTGGCTTCTTTTTCAAATACCAACTGCACATTACAGTTTCCTTTTTTAAGGGGCGATTCCTCAATTAATTTAAAAAATGAATCATTGATTTCATAATTGAAAACATGTTCGCCGGCTTTTAAACCAACAAAGTGTATATCATATATTCTCAATTCTTTTTCCACCGCTTTTATTAAAAGGAGGGCAAAGGTATAAAATAATTACTTATTTCGCTAACTAAATTAGATTAAATTTAATTAGCATTTATTTTTTTTGCTATTTGGCTTAAAAAATGGAATGGAGGCGCCAATTAAGATTGTATTATTTGTATTCAAATTGATAGTACATTTGCCTTACAAGGTATGCACAAATCAAAATTTACCATATTTTCATGTAGGCAATTAAGCCCTGAAAACCATCAATTATTTTTAAAAAATAATTTACAAATTATTGATGTTGATCTTCTATCCTATCAATATTTGGCTAATGAAACTACCAAAAATGTATTGCTTAATAATACCAACCCATTAGTTTTTACCAGCCAACATGCTGTAAAAGCAGTAGTACAAA
>JBEANU010000195.1:0-7716 GCA_041165265.1 Bacteroidota bacterium
AAACTTGTCAGCCGATTTAAGTTTTTGCACCATTAAAAAGCTTATTGGCGGCTGACTTCAAACAATTTTGCTTTTTTATGCTCAACATATAAATTTTCTTAACGCTAATTTTTACAATGCCGCTCTAAATCACCGAAATTGACTTTTTGAAGCTTGACTAAATATTGTGACATTTTACTAAGAAGTTATTCGGTTATTAAGTTACTAAGTTATTAGCGAAACCCATTTGTATTACTTAATAACCCAATAACCTATTAACTCAATAACTTTTATAAATTTTCCTTATCATAAAAATTAGAACTAAGCTGTATTTATTAAAATTTTACTACAAAAGGTTTTTTTGATAAATCAGGATAGTAAACGGATGCATAGCCACTCCACAAACCTAAGCCACCGCCTTTAATATTCGATTTTACATTAGATGGTGATGCAAACGGATTACCGATATTACTGTAAGCATCATCAGCTGTTTGCCAAAAATCAAAAACATCATTATCAATTACTGATAATTTTAATCGTACGCTATCGCCAAATTTGTAGTAGCCAAAATTTTTAAATGATTCACGTGAAGTGTCATTTTTATTAAATCCTGGCGATACCGGAAAATCATACGTTTGCCCGTTTGTAAATTCATCATTAAACGTTGAATTATAACCTGGCAAAAATAATTCATTATTTTTTTGAGTAAAATATCTATAAAAATCTTTAGTAGAAGCATCGTCAGTTCGCCTAATGTATAATCGAGCAAATGAATCAGATGGCACAGGGTTGCGCCTAATAACCCACATACTATCAAATGAAGAAGTGTTTAAAATTTTTGTTTCGGCGGTTAATTCCATCGCTTCTACATTATTGGCTGCAGGCAAATTGATTAATAATTTATAAGTTGTATTTAGTTTTCCTACTGCCGAAATATCAAAACTTGGTTTAATACCCACCATTCCTAATCCTTGAAAAGGAATTTGAATGTAGTTGGTATCACCAGTAAAATCAAGCCCTGCAACCGTATAAATGTAAATTGTGTTATTGCCAAATTTTATAGGATACTCTACTAAATTAATAACTTTTCCATCACTACCTGTAACCGTTACTTGGGCATTGTGCAAATATATTTTTTCAACATTGGTAGCATCAACACTACCAAATAATGAAAATGTTTTAGTGATAAAAACATAGGGTGGCAATCCATTTTCAATATAACCCTCCACAACAGGTTTATCTTTTAATGAAGTGATGCCACTTAAATCATAATTGCGTTCGCAAGCGGTAAATACTAATGTGGCTATGATTGAAAGAAAGAAAAAATATTTTTTCATACTAATAAAAAATTGAAAATTAAAATTTAAAATTCCAGGTAATTGATGGTAATGGAAATGGAAATAATGATACCTCAGTTGCTTTAACGGTTGCCGTGCCTTTGGTAATATCACCACTTGTATCTAAAAAAATAAAAAATGGATTAAAACGCTTGTACACATTATAAACACTGAACGTCCAGCTACCTTGAACTCTTCGATTTTTTGAACGCTTAGGTGTATAAGTAGCTGATAAATCAGTACGATGATAAGCAGGCATTCGGTAACCATTTACTGAAGTAAAATGCTCGTACAATGTACCATTCACTTGGTACAAGGCATCAGGCACAGTGATGGCATTACCAGTACCATACACCCATGTAGCGCCACATTTCCATTTTTCATTTATTTCGTAACCCATTACAAAACTTACATCATGCCGCCTATCAAATTTGGTAGGATACCATTCATTGTTGTTCAAGCCTGCAAACTTGCGATTGGTGTAGGATAAAGTGTAGCCCAACCATCCAGTAAGTTTGCCATATTGTTTATTGATAAAAAATTCAATACCATGTGATTCGCCTTTACCAAATGTGAAATTATTTTCAACATTGCCACCACTATTGGCTACATAAAATTCACGATATTCAATTTGGTTTTGCATTGATTTATAATACACTTCAACCGATGTTTCAAACATATTATTTTTGAAATTATGAAAATACCCAACAGCATATAAATCACTGATTTGCGGTTTCACTAATTTAGTGCTTGGCACCCAAATATCAGTAGGTAATGTAACCCCATTCTGACTTACTAAATGTATGAATTGATTGTTGTGTGAATATGCTGCTTTAAAAGATGATTTATCGGTAAGTTCGTAACGTAATGTAAGCCGTGGCTCCAATCCTTTTAAGCCTGCAAAGGTTTGTACTATTGAGTTTTTTGCATAATGAACAGTATCAGTTGGGTGATAATCAGCATCAACTGATACCAAATCGTAAGGCCCAGTTTGCATATAATGTGCATAACGCAAACCAACATTTACTTTTATTTTTTTTGTAGCTGTCCAATCATCCAAAACATATAAAGCGGTTTCATGACTGTGCCGCTTATTATTTTCATCTGGCAAAATATTCAAATCACCTGATTGAAGCGTAATGGCATTAGGATTAAATGTATGAAAGGTATAATTAAGCCCAAATTTTAAATTATGTTTTTCATTTAAATAATAATCAAAATCCGATTTCAAATTCCAATCTTTAATACTACTCAAAAACCCTACATTAAAATTATTTTGATTTAACCCAATTTTAAATTGATAATCATTATAAATTAATGAGGTATTGCAAAATAATTTTTCATTAAAAAGATGGTTCCAGCGCAGCGTACCAGTTGAGTTGCCCCAAGGCATATTGATATTCAAACTACCGCTTTTTGATTTAAAATTAAAAACATCTCTACCAAAATAACCGCTTAAATACAATCTATCTTTATCACTAAATTTATAATTTGCTTTAATGTTAAAATCATAAAAATAATATCCACTACCACTCAATTTTGATTTAGCAATGAACGGAGCAACTAATGCATCAATATATGTTCTTCTGCCTGAAACCATAAACGAGCCTTTGTTTTTTTTCCAAGGGCCTTCCAATGTTAATCGTGATGCAATCAAACCAATACCGCCACTTCCTTTAAACTGTTTGCTATTACCTTCCTTCATATTTACATCTACCACTGATGATAGCCGTCCGCCAAAATTGGCTGGCATTCCGCCTTTAATTAAGGTTGTGTTTTTAATAGCATCTGAATTAAATACTGAAAAAAAACCGAATAAATGCCCCGTATTATAAACTGTTGCATTATCTAATAAAACTAAATTTTGATCAGGCCCACCACCTCTAACATAAAACCCACTAAGCCCTTCACCAGCTGATTGTACACCGGGTAATAATTGAATAGCCTTTAAAATATCTACTTCACCAAATATAGCAGGAATGTTTTTTATTTGCTCAGTTGAAAGTTCAACCTTACCCATTTGTGTATTTTTTACTTGTTCATTTTTTCTTCTATCGGTAATCAAAATTTCTTTAATTAATACACCCGAATTTTTACTCAACTCAATATTTATAGTTTGATTTTTATCAACCACAATTTGTTGCTCAATAGTTTGATAACCCAAGTATGAAAACAATAATGTATAACTACCTTTAGGCAATGAAATGGCGTAAAAACCATATGAATTAGTGTACGCACCAACAGTTGATAAATCTTTTACCCGTACTGATGCTCCAATAAAAGTTTCACCATCTTTGGCATCTTTCACATATCCGTTAATGGTAAATTTTTCTTGAGCTAAGGCAAATTGCGTAAATAAAAAAACACTTAAAATAAGCGTTAAGGAAAATATTTTTTTCATTAAAATTAAATATTGATGGAAATAAAAAAACTGAGCCGCAAAACTACGGAAACTATTTTTAGTTTCAAAGTTTCCTACACTTTAATCGGTAAATAACTGATTATATTCGGTAAATGGTGAATTGGATTTTCACAAAAACAAAACTACCTTTGGCATTCAATTTTAAAAACTAAAAACAAATTTTAATATGTTTGATTTACTTGTAATTGGCAGCGGACCAGGCGGTTATGTGGCAGCTATCAGAGCTTCGCAATTAGGTTTAAAAGTGGCAGTGATTGAAAAATCGGAGTTGGGAGGAATCTGTTTAAATTGGGGTTGTATTCCTACAAAAGCATTATTAAAAAGTGCTCAGGTGTTCAGTTACATGCATCATGCAGCCGATTATGGTTTGCAAGTTACCGATGCCAAAGCTGATTTTGGCGCAGTGGTAAAACGCAGCCGTGGTGTGGCTGATAACATGAGCAAAGGCATTCAGTTTTTAATGAAAAAAAATAAAATTGAAGTGATCATGGGAACTGCAAAATTAGTTCCGGGCAAAAAAGTAGAAGTTACTGCTGCTGATGGTTCAAAGAAAAATTACGAAGCCAAAAATATTATTTTAGCTACAGGTGGCCGTAGCCGTGAATTACCCAATTTAAAACAAGATGGTAAAAAAGTAATTGGATATAGAGAAGCAATGGTATTGCCTACACAACCAAAATCAATGATTGTAGTAGGTGCTGGAGCTATCGGTGTTGAGTTTGCCTATTTCTATAATGCAATGGGAACCAAAGTAACTATTGTTGAATTTGCGCCACGAATTGTACCTGTTGAAGATGCAGATGTATCAAAAGAATTGGAGCGTAATTATCGCAAACAAGGCATTACAATTTTAACCGATTCATCAGTGCTTAGCGTTGATACAAGCGGTAATGGAGTAAAGGCAAAAGTAAAAACACCAACTGGCGAACAAATTTTAGAAGCTGATATTTTGTTGAGTGCTGCAGGCGTTACAGCAAATATTGAAAATATTGGTTTAGAAGCTTTAGGCATTAAAACAGAAAAAGGCAAAGTAGTGGTTGATGGTTATTATCAAACAAATGTGCCAGGCATTTATGCCATTGGCGATTTATTACCTACACAAGCATTAGCCCACGTAGCAAGCGCTGAAGGTATTATTTGTGTTGAAAAAATTGCTGGTCATCACCCTGAAACTATTGATTATAATAATATTCCGGGTTGTACTTATTGTTCACCTGAAATTGCTTCGGTTGGCATGACCGAAGAAGCTGCTAAAAAAGCTGGTTACGAAATTAAGGTAGGTAAATTTCCGTTTACGGCAAGTGGTAAAGCAAGTGCTGCTGGTGCAAAAGAAGGATTTGTAAAAGTAATTTTTGATGCTAAATATGGCGAATGGTTAGGTGCACATTTTATTGGTGCTAATGTAACGGAAATGATTGCCGAAGTAGTAGTTGCCCGTAGATTAGAAACTACAGGTCATGAAATAATTAAATCAATTCACCCCCACCCAACTATGAGTGAAGCCATCATGGAAGCTGCCGCAGCCGCTTATGGCGAAGTAATTCATATTTAACTAACTACTTTAAAAATAAAATAATGAAAAAAAACTTAGTACTATTATTCATCCTTATTTCGTGTTCAAGCATTCAGGCATTTAGCCAATGCACACCTATTCAATCAGCATTACATATTTTTTCAAGTCCGTTCCGAAACTCAAAAGATACTACCGGAGCCAGATATACGGGTTACATGTGTAGCTTGGTAGATACTTTATTGGCTGATACATTAGGCGGAGCGCCAGGTTGGCAATTTTATTATAGTGATGGATATGGCGTAAAATTAATTTCAGGTTCACAAATTACTGTCACTACTTTTATGCATAACAATTCAGTACCTGTTGGTTTAACCATTGCCGATACTGCTTTTGTTGCCATTTCAGGCGCACATGCTCCTGCATCACTTAATAATATTTTAACTTTTACAGCGCCCTACACAGGCATGTATTATGTAGTTTTTGATTCAAATAATGTATGCGGCATTGATGGAAGTATTGAAATAGCAAGTGCCAAAATTGTTTTAAATAATGCTGCATCAATTATATGCCCAGCATTGCCAATTAACGATACTATTTGTGGTGCTTTCGCAATGACATTAGGCACCGTTTATTCAGGCAATACAACCGATGCAGCAGCTACTGACCCACGAGATAATGATATAGGTACTGCTGGATATAATTGCAGCGCTCCTAACAATACACTTTGGTATAAATACACATCAACCGTTACTGATACCTTTTTCATCACATTTACTTCACCTGCCACCACAAGCGGATTAGATGGTTGGTTAGGTTGGTTTACAGCCCCAAATTGCAATGGAACATTAACCTACAAAAATTGTATGACAGGCGCCGCCCAAGGAGTAAGCATTATTGATACAGTTATTTTAACAGCAGGCGATATTAACTATTTTATGGTAGATGGTTTTTTAGGTGCAGTTGGTCAATTTACAATTAGTATTACCCAATCAAAACATTCAAATGGCATAAACAAAATGTATAATAATGAAAACATTCAATTAGCGCCTAATCCTACCACCAATTATACAACCATTATTTTTAATAGAAAAATTGAACCCAATACATCCACTCAAATAGTTGATATTGCTGGTAAATTAATAGATGAAAAAAACATCAGTAATAATAATTCAACAATTGATTTATCTAAACTTAATAATGGTATTTATTTATTAAAAGTGATTGAAAACCATCAAACCATTTACATGAACCGAATTGTAAAACAATAAATATTTTAGGTTCACTTATTTAAAAGCCACTTTAATTTAAAATGAAGTGGCTTTTTTTATACCTATACTTAATCACTATGTGATAGTATTTATGCCCCATTAGGGGGATATAACATAGTAATCAGGTTAGTTGGGGCACGAAACTGGGTGAAAAATATTTCTTGCATTTACTAAAGTAATAAAAACAAGTTCATCTTTTTTTAAAATTTTAATTTCCAAAACCTACATTTGCTCACAACAAAAAATAAAATAATTATTAAATAAACTAACCACATAAAAACATAGCGTTGCTAATGTTTCTTTTTAGATAAAACCTGAGAAATTTTAATCGAAAAGAAAGAAACAGATTTAGTGATGCATCCGTCAAGGGTGCGTCTTTTTTCTGTTTTCTATTCTTTTCGGGCTCTCTCAGGTGCCTTTCTAAAGTAGGATTCAAAAAAGGATAGCACCTTTTTTATTTCCGAAACATAGCAGCTAAAAAACTGCTTATGAAAATTGATAAACAAAACCTGATTGCAAAAATCCGTGAAATAGCAAATCTTTCGCCCGAAGAAAAATCGCAATTGATTGAACTGCTCAATCACAATAAAAAATATGGGTTGGTATGGGAAGATAAGCCCGAAGATGCCGAACAACTTTTAGCCGAACACCTACCTATGCTAAAAGAAGAAAAAAGCAAAGCCATTATTAACAACGAAAATAAAGATGCGCCCAATCATGTTTTGATTGAGGCCGACAACCTAAATGCTTTAACCACCCTATGTTATACGCATGAAAAGCAAATTGATGTTATCTACATTGACCCACCTTACAACACAGGCAATAAGGACTTTAAATACAACGATAGTTTTGTAGATAAAGAAGATAGTTATCGCCACAGCAAATGGCTTTCGTTTATGAGCAAGCGATTGAAATTAGCTAAGCGTTTGTTGAAAGATACTGGTGTGATTTTTATTTCGATTGATGACTACGAACAAGCCACTTTAAAATTGCTTTGCGATGAAATTTTTGGCGAAATGAATTTTGTTGGAAATGTAATTTGGCAGAGAGCATATTCTCCAATTAATCTAAAAAAAACAATTTCTCAAAACCATGATTTTATATTGATTTATTGTAAACGAGATTTTGCAAATTTAGAATTGAACAAATTGCCAAGAACAGAAGAAGGTAATAGCAGATATAAAAACCCTGACAATG
>JBEANU010000196.1:0-10379 GCA_041165265.1 Bacteroidota bacterium
CAACTATTATGAATTGGCATCTCTAACAACTGACAGATTTAACAATACTATTTTAGCTGGATTTTTTAACGGTACACTTTCACTAGGTAATTTAACAATAAATAGTAATGTTATAAGCCAATATAATCATTCATTATTCATTGCTAAAATAGATTCAAATGACAATGTTAGATGGATGATACCAATAACTGAAATTCAATCTACTAATTTTCCAAGAACTAAAATTGTTTGCGACAATAAAAAGAATATTTTATTAGCAATTGATATTTCAGATAGTGT
Organism: Bacteroidota bacterium; assembly: GCA_041165265.1. Classification (GTDB taxonomy): domain Bacteria; phylum Bacteroidota; class Bacteroidia; order Chitinophagales; family CAIODY01; genus CAIODY01. Next base: position 280 of record JBEANU010000196.1, read on the forward strand.
TGTGTTGATGGGTCATAAAATTTATTGCAAAGGAGGTTCAGACGGAGTTCTTGTTAAAATAGATTCAAATGGACAATACTTATTTCACTTAAAAATTGATGGTCAATATGAAGAAGGGATTGGATGTGATGAAATTGGAATTTTACCTAATAATGATTTTGTTATTTCAGGCGGATTTGGAAACAATGTAAATATTAAGTCGCAGTCTTCATTCTCTGGAAAGAGTTTAAGTGTTGAAGGTATTGATGGATATATCGCAAAGTATAATGAATCAGGAGTTTTAAATTGGGTAAGTAGATGTGGCTCTAAAAATAATACAGATGGGTATTGGGGAACAAAAATTAGTAATTCTTCTGATTTATACTCAGTTGTGAGCTTAACTCCAAGCTTCAATATATATTTTGATTCTACTTATCATTACACTTTTCCTCAATCAGGTTACTCGGCAGACGCAATTGTAAAATACGATTCGAATGGAATTTTTAAATGGGTGAAGGGAATTTATACTCCTAACTTTCCTGACATAATCAGCATTCAGGATTTTGAAGTATTAAAAAATGAAACTGTTTTAGCATTTGGGAGTTACAAAAGTGTAAATTCAGTACTTGTAGAAGGATATGGTTCATTTCCACCAAACCAGTCGGGTTCGGGTACTAATGATGCTCTATGTTTTTTGATTTGTTACGATTCGTTAGGCAATGTACTTTGGGCTAAAAATCCACATAAATTAATAGGCTCAACTGAACAGCCAGTTGGTTTAATAGCAAGTAAAATAAATTCTGATTTTTATTTTGTTTCTTACTTTGATGGCTCTGCTATAATTTCAGGTACTGATACCGTTTATGGCACTGGCTATCAAAATGTATTAATTGAGTGTATGGATAGCATGGGTAATAAAAAATGGCATAAAATCATTAAAGGTTTCCCCGGTACTAATGCCCGTGATATTACCATCAATGATAAAAATGAAATTATTATTGTAGGCAATACATCAAGCAGCACACTTCAATGCGATGCTAAAAAAGTAAACATAGGCAGTACACCAGCCATGTATATTTTAAAACTTGCCCCTGGTGATGTAAACTGGAATGATACCTTAAATGGTTTTGAAGATGTGACTGAAAATAAAGAGCAGTTGGTGGTTTATCCGAATCCTGCGGAGCAGTCAATAGTCATCAGGCATCAGTCATTAGTAAATACAATAGTTGTGACGGATGTAATGGGTAGAAACTGTATTATTCCCCCTTTGCAAGGGGGCAAGGGGGATGTTTCAATTGATGTATCAAGCCTATACAATGGTATATACTTTATTAAAGCAACCGCCTCAAACGGCAGTCAACTCAATGGAAAATTTGTAAAACAATAAAACTCCTTTTTAATAAATTTTTTAAACAATTAAATTTTATAATCATGCAAAAATATATTTTAACAGCAGCGTTTATATTGGCATCATTTGTTTTGGCTCAAAGCCAAAATGTATCAACAGCCAACAAATATGATATTAAACTTCACCCTGAAAAACCTGAATTATCTACACAAAATAAATTTTCGGCTAATTGCTTTCAAGTAGGCGAAATGGTATATTCAGTAATTGAAAATGCAATCCCCAATTCATCTTTGCAATTTTATAGCACTATTCACGGCGGTAAATTAATAGCCCAATGCAAAACTGATGATATAGGTTTTTCACAAATGGCTTTTTCAGTAAAAGCAATGCCTGGCTTCACTATTAATAGGTTAGCTGGTAATGCCCATGATGGATTTGTTGAACACTTTATTGAAAAAGAATTTGTATTAGAATCATTTGAAGCGCAAAAAAATGGAACTACTATTTCATTAAATTGGAAAGCTAATGCATCATCAAAAAATCAAATCACATTTGAAATTTTAAAAAGTACAGATGGTAAAAATTTTACAGTTATCCATTCCCAATTGGCTAATAATTCAGAGCAGGTAAGTAATTATAATTTTACTGAAACTTTTAATGCAACAAGTAGTTATAGATTACGAATTATAAAAAATGGTAAAACAATAAGATATACCACAAGTGCAATAAATTCTGCCATTAATTCCATCTATAATATTTATCCAACTTTAAGCAGCACTACAATTCATATTGATTCAAATGATGATATTATTGAACCAACACCGTATTATATCATTAATGTTTCAGGCGAAATTTTACAAAGAGGAACATTAGATAAAGTGAAGAATGAGGTTGCAATTAACGAACTAACCGCAGGGATTTATATCATTCAGATAGGCACAGTATCTAAAAAATTTATTAAAGAATAATATCAAAAGTGTTAAGCATAAAAAGCGAAGCAATCAATGGCTTCGCTTTTTTGTTTTAAAGATAAATTAAACTGGATTCACTTATTCGGTTGTATCTTCGACTTATGAAAGATAAAATAGTTTATCCAATAGTTGAACATTTTTATACCCTTCAAGGCGAAGGTTGTTATAGCGGTCAAGCCGCTTATTTTATTAGGCTTGGCGGTTGTGATGTAGGCTGTACTTGGTGTGATACCAAAGAAAGTTGGGATGCTACTGCACATCAAAAATTTGATATTGAAACTATTTTAAATTGGGTAATAGATGCCAATGCTGAAATGGTAGTAATTACTGGCGGCGAACCTTTAATGCATCATTTAACACCACTCACTAATGCATTTGTTGAAAATGAAATTGGTGTAAATATGGAAACAAGCGGCAGCCATAATTTTAGTGGTGCGTTTGATTGGGTGTGCCTTTCACCAAAAAAATTTAAAAAGCCATTGCCTGAAGTTTATACAAAAGCAGATGAGTTAAAAATTGTTGTATTCAATAAATCTGATTTTGAATTTGCGGAACAAGAAGCTAAAAAAGTAGGTGAAGATTGCTTGTTATATCTTCAACCTGAGTGGGATAAACGAGCAACTATTTTACCTGAAATCATCCATTATATTAAGGAAAATCCGCAATGGCAATTATCCTTACAGATTCATAAGATGATTCAAATACCTTAATCAGTAGGGCTAAAATCTAATTATTTTTGAGTTTTGAATATTTGTTATTTGGTTACTAAGTTATTAAGGAAAGGCTTTTTTCTTTACTTAATAAGCTATTAACTAATTAACTTTAGGAGCAATCCATTTTGCAATTACCACCGCCAATGGCAGCAATAGCATGCAATCAACAGGTAGTAAATAACGCATTTCAATGTTTCGTAATTGTGGCATTGTGCCTGCGCTAATCAATAAATACCAGCCCGTAAAATTTAAAAATATCAACAAAAATATTTTGCTATTTTCTGATTTTTTAAGAATTAAATACACACAGCAAAATAGCCCAACTAATAGCAAAATAGTTCTATAAAAAAATATGATAGGCACCATTGCCAATAGGGGCGATGTGGTACGTTGGGTAGATAATTGGCTTTTAAAAAAACATTTTTTTAAATTTTCAAGCGGCAACGTAATCCAATAATGATATTGGTTTTGCTCCATTTGATGCTGGCGAAGTAAGGCAAAAGTTTTTGCTATTTCAACATCACAAATGGTATCGGTAATCGGTAATCTATGACCTTGCCAATAGCCTGACCAACAACTAAAAGCATAGCTGCAATTTTGAGCTTTATAAATGGCATCCATCAATAATGCTGAATCGCCGGGTACAGCAAATGCAGCCTTATCAATTTCATATTTTTGATTTTTCATGATGTTTGTCCAAGCAGGATCCCATTTGCTTTGCACTGAAAAAACATAGTTCATATAATTTACTGTAGCATCATTCCAAACACCGCCCGAGCCTCTTAAATCTTGAAATAAAATAATTTTATGATGAAAAAAATAATTACGCATAGGATATAATCCGTAAGTAAATAAAATCATCAAACCCATTAGCAGCATGTTTTTTAAATAGGTTACAAATTTTGTTTTTAGATAAATTAATTCAACCAAACCAATTATCGGAATTACTAGAATTGTTTGTGGTCGTATCAATAAGCCAATGCCTATTGCTAAACCAATCCAAAGCCATTTTGTATTTAAATTTTGTTTTGAATAGAAATATAAAAGCAAAAATGTGAACATAGTTCCTAATGAATCACTCATTAAAACTGGGCACCATAAAATGATGATGGGGTGTGTAGCGTATAAAAAAGCCGCTATCAATCCAGTATTTGAGTTGAATAGATTGCGGCCTGTTTTAAAAACTAAAAGTACAGTAAATACATCTAATAAAATTTGTGTAAAGCTGATGATATAAGGGCTGTAGGTATCACCAAACAATAAATTTAATGGCCCAATAAAAAATGAATAACCAGGCATACGGTTAAAAAATCCAAATTCAGAATGTAGATTAACCGTGTATGAACCATGATAAATTAAATTTTTAAAAGAGATTAATGAACCACCAAAATCAGAACCCGTAAAATAAATTGTATCAACTCCTAAATATGCTCTTGCAAAAATATTTGAGAAAAAAAGTGCATAAAGTACCCTAATCAATAATCCTATAAAAAGCAGTAAATACACTTTTTTAGTTTCGCTTAATTGCAAAATATATTTCATGCAGTAATTGCTTTTATTGTTTTAAGATTAATCAACCAACTCAATATCAAATTGAACTAAATCAACAAATTCTTGAACTCGAATTTCAATTTCTTCTTTTGAAATTTCACGTAGCCTTGCAGCACCAAATTTTTCAACACAAAAACTTGCCAATGCTGAACCATAAATAATTCCACGTTTCATGTTTTCAAATGAAATATCTTTTGTAGCAGCCAAATGCCCAATAAAGCCACCAGCAAAGGTATCACCAGCACCAGTTGGGTCAAATACATCTTCTAAAGGTAAGGCAGGTGCAAAAAATACAGAGTCAGCATGAAATAATAAAGCACCATGTTCGCCCTTTTTTATTACTAAATATTTAGGCCCCATTTCAGTCATTATTTTTTTTGCAGCTTTCACCAATGAATATTCATTAGTTAATTGTCGGGCTTCTGAATCATTTACCATCAATACATCTACCATACTGATAGTTTTTTTCAAATCATCCATTGCTATCTCCATCCAAAAATTCATAGTATCCATTACTATCAATTTAGGTCGGTTTTTCATTCTGTTTATTACTTGTTGTTGAACCGCAGGAGTTAAATTTCCTAACATTAAATATTCAGAATCTTGATACGCTTCCGGAATAATTGGATCAAAATCAGCCAATACATTTAGTTGTGTATCTATGGTATCCCGGCTGTTCATATCCATGTGATATTTACCACTCCAAAAAAAAGATTTTTCACCTTTTTTAATTTGAACGCCTTCTAATTCAACCCCTCGGGCTGCTAAAGCATTTAATTCATCTTGCGGAAAATCTTCGCCAACTACAGCTACTTGATTTATTTTTTTTACAAAATTGCTTGCACTCCAAGCAATATAAGTGGCTGCACCGCCTACAATTTTATCTGATTTTCCGAATGGTGTTTCAATAGCATCAAAAGCCATTGTACCAACTACTAATAACGACATATTATTTTGTTTTTGAATTTTAGATGACAAATGTAATTACTTATTTCTTAACTTAATGATTTGTATCAATTATACCGATAGTGTAAATGAATTAGTTCATCACAATTAAACAAATACCGATTACGTTTAAAAACCTAATCATTTCAGTAGTATTAATGATAATAATTTGAAATATTACATCGTTACTTTGTAGTAACAAAAACACACAACAACATGATTTTATACTTCACATTATCATTAATCACTTGGGTAGGCTTAGGTAAAGCGGTTAAAAATTTTATGCATCACTAATTTTATTGCATAAATAATCTACTTTAATAACTGCAAACCCACTATTTTTGCGGCTCATGTTTACTGAAATAAATAACCGAGCTGCTACATTTCATTTTATTATTCTTGATAAATATCAAGCAGGATTACTTCTTGTTGGTAGCGAAGTTAAAGCTATTCGCAGCGGCAAAGTAAATTTAGGCGATGCTTTTTGTTACTTTCAAGATGGTGAATTGTTTATTAAAAATTTTCATATTAGTGAATATAAATTATCAAATCGGTTTAATCATGAACCGATGCGATTACGAAAACTATTGTTGCGAAAACAAGAGTTAAAAAAATTACACGGTAAAGTAAAAGAACGTGGACTAACCATTATTCCTACTCGAATTTTTGAAAGCGAAACTGGATTTTTAAAAATTGAAATTGCTTTAGCAAAAGGTAAAAATGCTGCCAATAAAAAAGAATCTATCAAAGAAAAAGATGTAAAACGTGAAACCGATAGATTCTTACGAATTAAATAAAATTATTTTGAATTACTATTGTTATTGAATCTTCTTTTTTGCGAAGATGCTGAGCTGTTACTACCCTTTCGATGCTGTTTGGGCCTGTTATTTTGTTGCCCATAGGTTTTATTTTCTTTAGTTGCTGATGCTGTTTGGGTAGATGGATATGGATGTTCATCAACCACCGGAATTATTTTACCAATTACTTTTTGAATTTGTTTTAATTCATCCCTTTCATCAATATCACAAAAAGCAATGGCTACACCTGAATTACCAGCCCTGCCAGTTCTTCCAATTCTATGAACATACGTTTCAGGAACTTCGGGCAAATCATAATTAAATACATGTGCTAATTCATCAATATCAATCCCTCGGGCTGCAATATCAGTGGCTACTAATACTCGTAAATTGCCATGCTTAAAGGCATTCAAAGCATTTTGCCTTGCATTCTGACTTTTATTTCCATGTATTGCAGCAGCCTTAATATTAGCCTGATGCAAGCATTTTACAACTTTATCTGCACCATGTTTTGTTCGTGTAAATACTAAAGCTGTAGTAATGTTTTTTTCATTCAACAAATGCATCAATAATTTTTGCTTATCAGATTTGTTAGTAAAATAAAGACTTTGAGCAATTTTATCAACTGTTGATGAAGGTGGTGTTACTTCAACTTTTATTGGGTTATTTAAAATAGTTTCTGATAATTTTTGAATTTCAGGAGGCATGGTAGCCGAGAAAAAAAGTGTTTGCCGTTGAGCAGGAATTTTAGTAATTATTTTTTTTACATCGTTAATAAATCCCATATCCAACATTCTATCTGCTTCATCCAACACAAAAATTTCCAATTGCTTTAAATTGATAAAACCTTGATTGCCCAAATCTAACAATCGTCCTGGCGTAGCAATTAATACATCTACACCATGCTTTAATGCTTGCGTTTGTGGATGTTGAGATACACCTCCAAAAATTACGGTATGCCTTATTCCGGTGTGCTTGCCATAAGCAGCAAAACTTTCATTAATCTGAATTGCCAATTCACGAGTTGGTGTTAAAATCAAACATTTAATGGCATTGTTTTTTGATGATGATTGTTGTTTTGAATATAATAATTGCAAAATTGGTAATGCAAATGCTGCCGTTTTCCCAGTGCCAGTTTGAGCACATCCTAATAAATCTTTTTTCTGCAAAACTATCGGAATAGCTTGTTCCTGAATGGGTGTAGGTGTGGTGTAGCCTTCAATTGCTAAAGCTTTTAGTAAAGGTTCAATTAAATTTAATTCGTTAAATAACATGTATTATACAGTTGTTGTATCACTAAATAATACAATGCTCTTTTATTTTATGCATTAATTTAATTAGCAATGGATGAAAAAAAATCAAACTTCCGATTGATGGAAATATGATAGGGAAAAATTTGTAAGAAAATTTTACGATGTTAAAAAACATCTACTGAAAGCCACTTACAACGGCTCACTGATTTAGCCGCCGTTTTTTGGGCAATAACTTTTTTTGAATAGTTATTTGAGTGAGACCTCAAAGATAGGTGAAATAAAATTACAATCAACCTAAAGCAATCTTTTAATAAAATATATTTTTCAATTTCATTTTATTTAATTTGTGAATAATACCCAATAAAAAAATGACCGACGAATATTTTATGCAGCAAGCCTTACGTGAAGCCATGAAAGCTTTTGATGATGATGAAGTGCCAATTGGGGCGGTAATAGTTTGCAATAATACTATAATTGGAAAAGGATATAATCAAACCGAACGATTGAAAGATGCTACAGCACATGCCGAAATGATTGCTATTACAGCCGCCGAAAATTATTTGGGTAATAAATATTTACACGATTGCACCTTGTATGTAACCGTTGAACCATGTGTAATGTGTGCAGGTGCATCGGCTTGGACACAAGTAAGCCGTGTGGTGTATGGCGCAGCCGAAGAAAAATTTGGGTTTACACGATTAGAAAAAAATATACTGCATCCTAAAACATTAATCACAAAATTTGTGTTACAAAATGAATGCGCTGATTTAATGAAAAAATTTTTTCAACAAAAAAGAAATTAATACTAAATGAGTAATAAAATAATTTACATCACAGGCGCTACATCGGGCTTTGGTAAAGCCATTGCCCAAAAATTTGCTGCGGCAAAATTTAATCTAATTATTTGTGGTAGAAGGAATGAAAGATTAGATGCTATGAAGCAAGATTTAGAAACCAAGCATCAAATAAAAGTTTTAACATCATGCTATGATATTCAAAATAGAAATGCTGTGAAGGCTGCTATTGAAGCCATTCCTGCTGAATGGAAAGCGATTGATATTTTAGTAAATAATGCAGGATTAGCAGCAGGATTAAGCGAAATTCAAAATGGCGATTTTGATGATTGGGATACTATGATTGATACAAATTTAAAAGGATTGCTGTATGTTACAAGGCTTATCAGCCCATTGATGATAGAACGAAAACAAGGTTATATTTTTAATATTGGCTCTATTGCTGGTAAGTATGTTTACCCAAAAGGAAATGTGTATTGCGCCACCAAACATGCTGTGAATGCGCTTAACGAAGCCATGCGAATAGATTTGTTACCATTTAATATTAAAGTTACAGCCGTTCATCCTGGTGCTGCCGAAACAGAATTTTCGTTAGTAAGATTTAAGGGCGATGAACAAAAAGCTAAATCAATTTATGAAGGTTTCACTCCTTTATATGCCGATAATATTGCTGATATTGTTTGGTTTTGCGCCATTCAACCAGCCCATGTTTGTATAAATGATTTGGTAGTTACGCCTATAACACAAGCCAATTCGCATCATTCTAAAAAAAATAATTAATAAAAAAAAGAACATGAAAATTGGAATAGTATGCTATCCTACTTACGGCGGAAGCGGCGTTGTAGCTACAGAATTAGGAAAAGCATTAGCAGATAAAGGACATTTTGTTCACTTTATATCTTATAAACAACCAGCCAGATTAGAATCATTTCATGAACGAATTTTTTATCATGAAGTATCTGTAAATAATTATCCATTGTTTGATTATCCGCCTTACGAATCGGCATTAGCTGGTAAATTGGTGGATGTTATTGAACATGAAAAATTAGATATTTTGCATGTGCATTATGCCATACCGCATGCGGCGGCGGCTTATATGGCGCAGCGTATTTTGGCTTCAAAAAATAAATGTATTCCTTACATCACAACGCTTCATGGAACGGATATAACATTGGTTGGCAAGGATGAAACTTTTGGACCTTTAGTGGCATTTTCGATAAATGAATCGAACGGTATTACAGCAGTTTCAGAAGATTTAAAAAAAGAAACTTTTAAAAATTTCGACATCAATAAAGAGATAAAAGTGATTCCGAATTTTATTGATTTAAAACGTTTTAAAACCAGCAATAAGGAGCATTTCAGAAAAGCAATTGCACCTAATGATGAAAAAATATTAATACATACTTCAAATTTCAGAAAAGTAAAACGTGTAGAAGATGTGGTATATATGTTTGAAAATGTGGTAGAAAAAATTCCTGCAAAATTATTGTTGGTAGGTGATGGTCCTGAACGCCATCATATTGAACAACTTTGCAGAAGTTTAGATTTATGCGACCATATTCGTTTTTTAGGAAAACAAGATGCGTTGGAAGAATTATTAGCATTAGCCGATTTATTTATTTTACCAAGCGAATATGAAAGTTTTGGATTAGTGGCATTAGAAGCAATGGCTTGTAAAGTGCCCGTAATAAGCAGCAATGCTGGTGGTTTGCCCGAAGTAAATATTCATGGCAAAACAGGATTTACAGC
>JBEANU010000197.1:0-12737 GCA_041165265.1 Bacteroidota bacterium
GCTTCAAACATATATTCAGATTTGGTATAACCAATTTTGCGAATTACGCCACGAGCAATTTCTTGAACATCTAAATAAGCTTTAGATTTTACTTCGCCAGCCAATACTACCTGACCTGTAGTTACTAAAGTTTCACATGCTACCTTACTGTTAGGGTCAAACGCCAAAAAGTTATCAATTAAGGCATCAGAAATTTGATCAGCTACTTTATCCGGGTGTCCTTCCGAAACTGATTCGGATGTAAATAAATATCCCATTTTTATTTTTTGTTTTATTTTTAAAATTGAAGCGGCAAAAGTAAATAAATAGCCATTAAACTTTTACAGTATTTACAATAATTTTTGAGTTTGTTTTTGTTGAACTGCAAACCACAAAACAATTCCGCTTAAAATCAATAGTAGTGCAATTATTTCAGCCTGTGTAGGATTTATTCCTAAAAAATGATAGGTACTGTTTACCCTTATTTGTTCAATGGTAAATCGTTCAACGCCATTAAATACCATATAAATAGCCATTAATTGGCCATTGTGTTTTAATTTATTTCGCACAGCCCATAATGCGCCAAACAAAGCAAAACACATGATTACTTCGTATAAAGGTGTTGGGAATACAGGCAATGGCAATGCGCCACAATACTTGCCTGCACAGTTTTTAATGGCAATGCCTTCATTGCCTACATTGTGTGGGTAGTTGTAAGCAAATAACCAATTTGGTAAAAAATCAGGACCTTTGAAATAGCCAATTTCAGCTTTTGCAGTATCATTAAAATGGTTGATAAAATACATATTGTGTTGTGCCAATGTTTGGTGATAATCATTGGCTGAAGCTGCTACTACTACTTGTTGATTTTCATTTACTGCATAAGCAGTATTAAATATTCCCCAATCGCCATCACCAGCCAGCTGACAACCTATTCGGCCAATGGCATATGCAATCATTAAACAAGGTGCGGTTACATCAATCATAACTTTTAATGATATTTTATTTTTTATCACCCAATAAATTACTGCACCTGAGCCAACAATTAACCCACCATAAAAAGTTAAACCTGCTCCGCTAAACAACATACCTAATGGGTCGGATGTAAAATCGCTCCAATATTCAAACAAGTGAAAAAGTTTGGCGCCAACAATACCGCCAATGGCAGCTCTGATAAATATTTCACCAACCCAATCTTTAGGATGTAGTACTATTTTTTCTTCTTTGGGTTCGGCTAATTTTGTTTTCTTTTTTTCATCCAATAACCAATATAAAAATATTGCAGCTACTACAAATCCTGTAATAAAATTTCCTTGTTTTGAAAATATAGCAGATTGTACATCATTAGTAAAATTTGTGAAATCGGTAATTAATAAACCAAGCTTGTATCCTAAAATAAACCCTAATAATCCATTTAAAATGTATTCAGATGGTTGAGCAGGCTTGCCTACAATTTGTGTTTTATAAATAGCTTGTAGTTTTCCTTCGGCAGCTTTTTGTTGTAAACCAATTTTTAAAATGTAAACGGCAGCCAAAAATGCCATGGCTAACATCAGCCCAAAAATATTAAACACTTGTAACATGTTAGTTAACCAAAATGGTAGGTTATCATTAAAAATATCATTGAATAAATAAGCTAAATTTGGGTACATATTATAGGCTTTTGGGGTTGATATTAAAATAAAAAACCGACTCATTTCGAATCGGTTTTTTATTTTATTGATGAAATATTTTTATTGTTTTGGATTGGTAATAATTACTTTACCTGCATTGTTTTTAGCAGCTTCTGATTTTGCGGCATCAGCAGCTTTTTGTTGATCGGTTCGTAGTTTTATCATTTTAAATTCAATACGACGATTTTTTTCATACTCTTCATCACTGCATTTCACACCATCCTTGCATCGGTTAATTGGTTTGCTTTCGCCATAGCCTTTGCCCACCATTCGGCTTTTTAAAATACCATGTTTTACCATGTAATTTACGGCAGCTTGTGCACGGCGTTCACTTAACCACTTGTTGTATTTTGCTGAACCCTTGCAGTCGGTATGGGCGCTTAATTCAATATCAATATTAGGTTGATCTTTTAATTTTTTAACCAATGTATCAAGCACTTGTGCTGATTCTTTTTTGATTAAAAAACTACCAAATGAAAAATAAATATTTCGGATACGCAAAACACCATTATTTTCAACAGAAGAAAGAACGTAGTTTTTGGTAATTCCCATTCGTTTTTTTTCAACTTTTACAGCGTATGTTTCTTTTAAGCCTCTATAAGCCGCTTTACCGGCTCTAATTAAATAATCGTTACCGCCTTTAATTCCATCAACACGATAATAACCATATTCATCAGTTACTGCATTATAAATTGTGCCATCGGTTTTGTTAGTTACTTGAACACGAGCACCGGCAATTGGTTTTTGTGAAGTACGTTCAGTAATAATTCCTTCAAAAAAGAGTTTTGGATTGTGGCTTTTCCATTCGTAAATTCTTTCTTTGGTGCTTCGGTTTGATGATACCCAACCTGTTGCTTCATCATTGGGATCAACGGTAAAACAATAATCATCATGTGATGTGTTTAACGGAATATTTAAATTTTCAGCAGGTGAAAATTTTACACTGCCATCCCAACTTGAAACAAAAACATCTAAGCCTCCTAAAGTGTAAAATCCATCACTTGAAAAATACAATGTATTATCTTTTGTTAAAAAAGGAAAAACCTCGTTGCCGCTTGAATTAACTTCTGCGCCTAAGTTTTTAGGTTCGGTCCAATCTCCGTTTTCCGATTTATAACTAATATATAAATCTGAGCCACCAAACCCTCCATTTCTATCTGAAGCAAAAATTAATTTATCGCCATCAACGTTTAATGTTGGATGCATCACTGAATAATCATCGCTATTAAAATTAAGTGGTAATGTGTTTACCCAATTGCCATCTTCATCTCGTTCTGCTGAATATATTTTTAAAACATTTTCAACCTTAACATCATTTTTATTGGTGGATTGCACTAATGCTGTACGGGTAAAATAACACATTTTACCATCTGCTGAAAACGTGCATGGGCCTTCGTGTACGGGTGTATTTATTTTTCCTTTTAATCGTAAAGGTTTTATGTATTCACCTACCGAAGAGGTATCTTTTGAGGTAAAAAATAAATCTAAATTACCAGCGCTTTTACCCCACAGTTCTTTCTTTTTGTTGGCAGTATTATCAACTGATTCGGTTTCAGAACAAATTACAATTCCGTTATCTAATGGTGAAGCTCCAAAGCGTTCACCTACGCCACGTATAATAGTTTCGTTAATTTCAAACAAGGTAGTATCTTGATGAAACATAGATACAGAGTCGCAGCTTTTCATCATTACTTTTGCTAATTGACTTTTGAAATCGTTTAATGAATCGTAGGCTCTAAAAGCATTCCGAGCATCATCATATTTTTCATTCATCATCAACATTTTGCCATAATTCAAATAATCATCGGCGGTTGTACCGCCTTTAAATTTGCCATGAATTAATTTAGCATAAGTTAGTTCCGCTTTTTTTGATTGATTAGTTAATCGATAACCTTCGGCTAACTGACGCAATGTTTTGGCGTCTTCTTTTTTTGCCTCAACTACTTTTTTTAAATAGTAGTTCGATTTATCAAATTGCATTTGGTCATAAGCTGTTGAGCCAATTTTACTGTTATTGGCACATCCGCTTATTACTGTTGCTACAACAACCAACAACAATACTATGTGAGAAGATTTCATTTAATATATTAGAGAAAAAGCTATTGCTAAAATTTCAGCAAATTTAACTTTATCTATGAATTTTAGGTATTTAAACTTCATATTATTCCACAACATTTATTAAAAATGTATAGTAGGCTGGAATATTTTGATTTTTGTTATAATAAATTAATGACTGAAATTAATTTTTTAGTAGTGGTTTTTCAAATCTTTGTCATCAAATTTTAATTTAATAATGATGAATTTAGAAGATGATTTTTTGATACAAGGTAGGCGCAAAGCCTTGGTTGATTTGTTGAGGACTAAACATATTTTGGATGAAAAAGTGTTGGCGGCAATTGGTAAAGTAAAACGACATTTATTTTTTAATAAAGATTTTCAGCAACATGCTTATGATGATAAACCTTTTTCAATTGATGCTGGGCAAACTATTTCACAACCTTATACAGTAGCTTTTCAAACCCAATTATTGGAAATAAAAAATTTAGATAAAGTGTTGGAAATTGGCACTGGTAGTGGTTATCAAGCAATAATATTGGCTGAATGTGGGGCAAGGGTTTTTAGTATTGAGCGCCAAAAGGTGCTGTTTGATAAAACTAAACCACTGATAGCTGCTTTGGGATATGATAAAATAAAATGTTTTTATGGTGATGGATTTAAAGGTGTGCCATCATATGCGCCATATGATAAAATTATAATTACTGCTGCTGCGCCCGAAATACCAGAAGATTTGAAAAAGCAACTAAAGGTGGGAGGTTATTTGGTGATACCTTTAGGAACCGAAACAAGTGTGATGATAAGATTAAAGAAAATTTCAGAAACCGAGTTTGCCGAAGAGCATTTTCATGAGTTTCATTTTGTGCCGATGTTGAAAGGCACTAACCATTAATTTTAATAATCTGCTTCACCTTGCTCTTGATAATCATCATCGGTATTAATATTCCAAAGATGTTGGTTGTTGCCCGTAATGATTTGTTTGGCTGCTAATAACCCCATCAAAATAGAATGGTCTTGATTGTTGTATTTAAAAGCGCCATACCTACCAATTACTAACATGTTCGGAATTGTTTCTAAATAGGGTTGAATAACCCCAATGTAATTTGCATAGCCCGTTTCATATACGGGATAGCATTTGGGAATATGCAGCAAATGTGTATTTAAAACTTTATCGGTTGTTGAAATCAAATTCAATTTTCTTAATTCCAATTCAGCTAATTTTCCCATTTCTTTTTCTGATGATTTCCAAATTTCATCATTTTCAAAACACCAATATTCCAAGCAAAGTATTGATGTTTTTTTATCACGATAAAGTGATGGGCACCAATTACGGAAGTTAGTAATTCTACCATGTATTACTTCGGGGCTATGCACATAAATCCAATTATCCGGAAATAAATTGCTGTTATCAACTTCCACATAAACTAAAATTGTATTTCTAAAATATAACTTGTTGGCAGCTTGCCGAACAGCCTCTGGTGCATATTGTAAGCCTTTTACCATATTGGTTAATGGCATTGTGCTAATCACTTTATCTGCTACATGTACTTCACCATTTTGCAATTCAACACCGGTTACCTCACCATTTTCGTTCTGAATAATTTTTTTTACTGAAGTATTCAAATGTAGTTTACCGCCAAAGTTTTTCAACTGTTCTGCCATTCGTTCATACAACATTCCTGTTCCGTTTGTGGGATAAGCAAATTGATCAACTAAGGTTTTGTGTTTATTGCCTTTGTTGCCCAATAGCGCCCCTTTTATAGCCTCCCACAATGATAGTTTTTTAATGCGTTGTGCAGCCCAATCGGCATCAATTTTACTGCATGGTATGCCCCATAATTTTTCAGAATAATTTTTAAAAAAGATGCCAAACAATTTTTTTCCAAACCGATTTATTACCCACTCTTCAAAGGTTATAGGGTTTGCAATTGGTTTTAAGCGTTGTTTAATATAGCTAAGCAAAATGCCAAATACGGTTGAGATGGGTAAATTGCTCAGCGCATTCATGGGTTGTAGTGGATAATAGAAAAATTTATTTCGATAATAAATTCGAGTTAGGCGATTCACCAACGTATAATCTTGCTGAACTATTTCTTTAAAAAAATCATTTACAATTGTATCGCTACTAAAAAAACGATGAGGTCCGCAATCTACTCGTTGCCCCCATAAATCAAAGCTTCGAGCCAAGCCGCCTACATCATTGCCTGCTTCAAATAAAGTAACATCAGCACCAGCTTTTGCTAATTGATGTGCAGCTGTAAGCCCAGCCGGACCTGCACCTATTACGATTATTTTTTTAAAAGTTGTCAAATAGAAATTTTTGAAATAGAGTTTAGGAAGCTTAAATAATTTTATTTCAACTTCATTTGAGCAAAATAAGGATGTTCGGGGTTTACAATCAATTCTTGACGAAGCGGATGAATTAATACATCCATATCTTCCATCGGTATAGCGCCCAATAATGGTTCGTTATCTCCATCCAAAACCATTGCAAGACAGACAGTGTTTCTGTTTTTAAATTTTAAATGTACAGGTCCAACAACATCATATTCTACAATATGTCCGTTGGCTAATTGTCCTTTTCTTTTTTCAACAAATGGAAGTTGTAATTGAGCTTGAATGCTTTCATTAATGCATAGATTATACGCCCCTGAATCTACTAATACATTTAAATGAATTCGTTTGATTTCTTCTTCGCCTATAATATTGCGTTTGGCAAGTGTTATATCTTCACCATTTATTAATTCAATATCAGCGTATGTAAGTCCCATTTTTATTTTTTTACAAATGTAAATGATTTCATTTCTTTTTAGTTAGTACAATCTTGAACAAAAGCAAAGTGTTAATCAATCAGCCTTACAATATCTTTCGCAAAATAAGTTGCAATTAAATCGGCACCAGCTCTTTTGATTGATAATGTTGTTTCTAAAATAGCAGCATCTTCATTCAGCCAACCTTTTGCTGCCGCAGCTTTTATCATACTATATTCGCCACTAACATGATAAGCACTTACAGGAATCTTAACAGCGTTTTTGGTTTCTCTAATAATATCTAAATAACTTAAAGCAGGCTTCACCATTACAATATCAGCGCCTTCGGCTTCATCTTGCAAAATTTCTTTTACCGCTTCAATTCTGTTAGCAGGATTCATTTGATACGATTTTTTATCGCCAAATCCTGGTGCCGAATCTAAGGCATCACGGAATGGCCCGTAAAAACACGAAGCATATTTTGCACTATATGCCATGATGCCCGTTTTAGTAAAATTATTTTGCTCTAATGCTTTTCTGATAGCTGCAATTCTACCATCCATCATATCGCTTGGTGCTACAAAATCTGCCCCAGCCATAGCATGTGATACACTCATTTGTGCCAATACATCAACGGTTGCATCATTTACAATTTCATTATTTTCCACAATGCCATCATGCCCATAAATTGAAAATGGGTCAAGTGCTATATCAGTCATGATTAGCATATCAGGGCAAGCATTTTTTATTTCACGAATGCTACGTTGCATTAATCCATTAGGGTTTAATGCTTCTGTTCCTTTGTTATCTTTTAAACTATCATCACATTTAATAAATAATAAAACGCATTTCAAACCCATTGCCCAAAGCTCTTTTACTTCTTTCACTGTATTATCCAAACTCATTCTGTAATAACCAGGCATAGATGAAATTTCTTCTTTGTAATTGTTTCCTTCATTGATGAATAACGGAACAATTAAATCATTGGGTGTTATGATGGTTTCGCTAACCATGGCTCTGATGGCTGATGATTGACGTAATATTCGGCTTCGATAATTCATGATTTAAAATTATTTTCTTGAAATTTTATAAATAAAAGTTTCAGCATTTTTGTTTGATGGATTTATTTTATACATCAAATCATCAATAAAACTTGGTTCTACTTTGGCTTCAAATTGCACATTAAAATTTCGTTTGGTAGCTGCTAAGCGCTGTTCTAAATTTTCAGCTTGATAAAAAACGATGTAATTAGGCAATTTGCTATAGGGCAATTGCAATATTTTTTTGTAGGTTGTATCTAAAGGTTCTGTATTTATAATTTTATAATCGGCAACCCATTTTCCTAAATAAAACATGGGCGACATCAAGGCGCCATCTCTATTGCTATCTTCAATGATTAAATTTTTTACATCGCCTTTACTGCGCAAATACAACATGGCTTCCACTCTATTTCGTTTGCTGTAAGTAGGCGTAATTACTATCAATAAAAACAAATTCAGCATCCAAAAAAATTTCCAAAAACCACTTTCCAATTTTTCGTTTTTTTTCCAAAACGCTGATTGCATTTTAAACTCACTCCAACCCATTAAACCCAACATAATAAGGAACGGAAATATGGGTAATACAAAGCGTTCTTGTTTGTTCGGAAAGTAAGAATGAGCAGCTAAAAAAATCAAACTAGGCAAAAACAAAATCCATTTTTTGTAGCTTTTAAAAAATCCAAACAACAGAAACAAACTTATTGGCGGTATCAAAATGCCCATTAATAATAAAAAATAATTGTACCAAGGTTGGTTATAATATGTAGTTGAATTTTCAAGATTATAGCGCACATATTCCGTAAATTCAACAAAAGGTTGATGCCAAATAATTGTATCAACGCCGCCCTGCACAAGTGTTGCACAAATTAAAAAACCAATGCCTACTAAAATGCCTGAAATAAATTTGCGTTCAATAAAAAGCGCTAAGCCAAATCCGCCGGTAAATAATATGGTTTGAAATCTGATATTAAAACCAATTCCTAAAATCAATCCTATCAATATGGCGCTATACCATTTGATGTTTTCATTTTTAATAGCAAGCCATGTAGCTATTATTAATGGCGGCACACAAGCCATTTCAACTAAATTTCGAACACATAAAAATGGAAATATCCAAAACAACGAAAGAAACAAACCGACTTTTTTTGCTATTTCAACTCCAGCCATTTTTTCAGTGATTTTATAAGCAAAAAAAACGGTTAGCATTGAATATGCTGCATGCACAAATCTTACCAACAACATTTTTATTTGTGGATGAAAAATGCCCAACAATGTAGTGGCTTTAAAAAAGAAATAATGTAGCCCTGTATAAAAAAAACTATGCCCTGTTGGTGTTGGTTTATTTTGCCCAACATCAGGCAGCCACGGGTTGTTCGTGGGTAAATCAATCCATGATTGAGCGGCTTCAATAATCAAAAAATGATCATCATGCATTCCAAAACCTCTTGAAAAAATGGCTGCGATTAATCGAAAAAAAACCCCCAACAATAAAATGCTGGTTAATGGCTTATCGGCATACATTTTTTTAATACTTTCAACCATAATTAATTTTATTTATTGATAATTTTTTACAGCATCAACAAATGCTTTTGCGTTTTCAACCGGAATATTGGGCAAAATGCCATGCCCTAAATTGGCAATGTATCGTTGCGTTCCAAATGCATCAATCATGTTTTTTACATCCGTTTTTATTTGCTGAATGGGTTGTAATAATTTTGTAGGGTCGTAATTACCTTGTAATGTAATTTTGTTAGAAGTTAGCTCCCTAGCCATTTTGGGGCTTAGGCACCAATCTAAACCTAATCCGCTTGCTTTTGAATTAGCCAAATCTTTTAATGCATACCAACTGCCTTTGGGGAATAAAATTACGGGTGCATGGCTGTGCAATGCTTCGGCAATTTGCTCTAAATAAGGTTGTGAAAATTTTTTAAAATCATCGGGTGAAAGCATGCCACTCCAACTATCAAACACCTGCACCAAATCAGCACCAGCAGCCACTTGCAGCTTTAAGTATTCAATAGTAACGGTTGTAATTTTTTGTAATAATTGATGCGCCAACTCAGGCTCTGAAAAACAAAACTGTTTGGCTTTATCAAAGCTTTTGCTGCCTTTGCCCTCTACCATATAACATAATAAGGTAAATGGTGCGCCAGCAAAACCAATCAATGGCACTTTGTTGTTTAATTCTGTTTTTACCATTTTTATAGCATCATACACATAATTTAAATTATGTTCAGCATCTTTTACTTGCAACAAATTCAAATCATTTTGGGTAGCAATTGTTTTTGGTAAAAACGGACCTTTATTTTCAACTAATTGAACCTCTAACCCCATTGCTTGTGGCACTACAAGTATATCTGAAAATAAAATTGCAGCATCAACACCAATTTGGTCAACAGGTTGCAATGTGATGGCACAAGCCAATTCAGGGGTTTGCACACGGGTAAAAAAATCGTATTGATTTCGCAACTTAATGTAATCGGGTAAATATCTACCTGCCTGACGCATCATCCACACGGGTGGGCGGCTAACTACTTCACCACGTAAGGCTTTTAATAATAAATGTTGATTCATAAAATGAAATAAAGAAGGGCGAAAATACGATACAATCTTTGTACAATAATTGTATGATGAAGTTTATTTAAAAATAAAAACAATAAAATAATCTTAAGGCATATTCATTTACTTCTATATTTGTATCAATCAAATGGATACAAAAAATAACAATTTAATATGTCAACAGCTACTGAAAATTCAGAAAAATTAAAAGCCCTCAAGCTTACGTTAGATACGCTTGATAAAAAGTATGGCAAGGGCACCATCATGAAATTAGGCGATAGAGAAATTGAACCAATGGAGTTTATACCAACAGGTTCATTGGGTTTGGATATTGCTTTAGGAATTGGCGGTTTACCAAAAGGAAGAATTATTGAAATTTATGGGCCCGAATCAAGCGGTAAAACCACATTGGCAATTCATGCTATTGCTGAATGCCAAAAACGTGGCGGCATTGCAGCCATGATTGATGCCGAACATGCATTTGATAAATCATATGCACAGCGATTAGGAGTAGATGTAGATAATCTTTTAATCAGCCAGCCCGATGATGGTGAACAAGCTTTAGAAATTGCAGATAGCCTCATTCGTAGCGGCGCTGTAGATATTTTGGTAGTAGATTCAGTAGCGGCATTGGTGCCAAAGGCTGAATTAGAAGGTGAAATGGGCGATAGTAAAATGGGATTACAAGCCCGATTAATGAGCCAAGCTATGCGTAAGCTTACGGCTACTATTAGTAAAACAGGAAGCACTTGTATTTTTATTAATCAATTACGTGAAAAAATTGGTGTAATGTTTGGTAACCCTGAAACTACTACCGGCGGTAATGCGCTTAAGTTTTATGCATCAGTTAGGTTAGATATTAGAAGGATAGGGCAAATAAAAGATGGTGATGAAATAATTGGCAATCATGTAAAAGTAAAAGTGGTAAAAAATAAAGTAGCACCACCATTTAGGGTTTGTGAATTTGATATTGTGTACGGGCAAGGTATTTCAAAAGTAGGTGAAATAATTGATTTGGGCGTAGATGCAGGTATTGTGCAAAAAAGCGGAAGTTGGTTTAGTTATGAAGGCGCAAAACTTGGTCAGGGCCGTGATGCTGTAAAACAATTGATGTTAGATAATCCTGAAATGGCAATTGAAATTGAGAAAAAAGTAAAAGATAAAATTGCTGCCGGAATTAAAAATTAAGTACCTAAGTGAATAATTCTTTAGTTCAGTCAATTTGGTATTATGCCGTGTATTGAACTAATACATTTCGCTTCAGTATTATTTTCTAAAGCATAAAAATCCCCGAATATTAAGTTGTTCGGGGATTTTTATTTATTGAAGTTTTTTGTTGTTAAGATGGCGGTTATTATCACGATTTGTTTTTTTATCTAAATTTTTTTGTAAAGCTTCCGTTAAATCAACACCTGTTTGATTAGCCAAACAAACCAACACAAATAAAACATCAGCTAATTCATCCCCTAAATCAACATCACTTTCATTTTGCTTAAAAGATTGTTCACCATATTTACGAGCAATTATTCGAGCCACTTCACCCACCTCTTCAGTAAGTATAGCCATATTAGTAAGTTCATTGAAATACCTTACGCCATTGGTTTTTATCCAATTGTCAACGGTTGTTTGGGTTTCTTTAATGGTCATTATATTTTAAAAATTAAATGTAAACATAAAAAAAGCGATTCAAAATATGAATCACCTTTTATAAAAACTTAAAACCAGCTACATACAACTAGTAACTATGTGTTTTAAACCACTAAGCCCACAAACTCACTAAGGTTTCACTAAGGATTTTTTTTGCTAAAATAGAATGATGAAAAATATTTTAAACTCCTTTAGGAGTGTGCTGTTCATAGCAAATGATAATATCATTTAATACAGCCCTATCGAAGTGTTATTATGATTTCTTCGTGGTATAATCTAAACGTCAACGCTTTCGTGCCAAAGCGTATCAGCACTTAAATCAATTTCATAAGGTTGCCATTCAATAAATAGTTGCCGATTGATTACTTGTTTAAATAATTGTTCGTTGAGCAAAACTTTAAATACCGGGTATTGCAAATAAGGTTTACAATCAAATTTTCGTTGTTCTCCGGTTTTAAATTGAAGCAACAATTGAAAATCATCAAGTGGTTGTAAGGCAATAATTTGGTGTGTCATTTTTTAACTTAATGCATCTATTTTAAAAATGGGTTGTCCTTCTAAAGCTAATTTCCAATCAGCCATTAATTCATCTTTATGAATTTCTATCCATGCCAATACTAATTTCAATTTATCTTTTGGAAAATCACCTGCTAATATTTCTCCATTCGGAATAGCTAATACTACATGATGCTCTGCAAATTCAACATGAATATGGGGTAGCTTATGTTCTTTATTATCCATAAAAAACATACGGACAATGATTCCGTAAAACATTGAAATAACAGGCATTGTTTATTTTTTTTGTAAAGATAAATGTTTCTTTTTAATAAAAAGTAGTGGCGCTTGGTGTAACAAGTTAAAATTATTTTGCTGTTGTTAAACTCCGTTATAAGTGGGTTGTTCATAGCAAATTATAATATCATTTAATACAGCTCTATCGGAGCGGAATGTGGATTGGTTTTAACCACTAAGCCCACAAACTCACAAAGGCTTCACTAAGGATTTTTTTTGCTAAAATAGAATGATGAAAAATA
>JBEANU010000198.1:0-2889 GCA_041165265.1 Bacteroidota bacterium
TTTGGTGTTCTTAAACAGGTTTGTCAAAAAATCAAAATCTCCTTTTCCCCAATCGCTTTTTGCAGGAACACCCAACCAGCCTTTTTTCTGAATGAAATAAAGAAATACAATTCGCCCTAAAAGTTTTTTGTTGAAATCACGAATGCCCTTTTCATCACCGTTAAATATGGTTTGGCGAATGTTTGGTTTTGAAACCATAAAGTCGCAAAAAATATCGTAGTGCTTTTTGTATTCGTCAAAAAATGCTTTAGATAATTTCTCTACCGAGAAGGCTTCTTTTACATCGTCTAAAGTTGCTTTGCTTCCTTTGGTAGCAATGGCTGTAAAGCGTTCGGCTGCTGTTCGTGTGCTTTCACCTTCGCCCAAAACATAGGTGTAGCGTTTGGGTTCGGTTTTAATTTTTACAAATTCACCGGCTGCATCATAACCTGTTAATTCCGAAACATAAGTAAAACGCCAATTAGGAGTTTCGGGTCTGTGATAGGCTATAAATGCTGCATCTATATCTTTCCAATATTTGCGGAGTAAATTTCGTAAACCAACACGGTTGCGTTCCAATATAATGCCTTGTGCCAAGGTAACTTCATATACGGCAATTTGGCGTTCAATTCCGTTTTCGTGGAGCGTAATGTAACCCAACTTTTGCACCTGCGAAGCTACATTACTGTCAATGCCAGTTAGTATTTCAGGTGTTGCCAACAAACGGGTATTGGCAAATGCTTCGCCCAAAAATTGTTTCCAATTGCTTTGGTTGTAGCGTTGCTTGAATAGGTTATGAATTTGTTCGTATGTCATTATTCAATAGGTTTTAGTCCAAAATACTGATTGATTTTATCGGAAATTTCAGCACTGCTTGGCAATAGATTTTGATATTCTTTGGGCAAAAAAGTAGAGGTGTTGTAAGTAGCTACACCAATAGGCATATTGCTTGATTTTAGTGAGTATTCTACAATGGTTCTGTCTTTACTTTTGCAAATAATAATACCTATTGCTTCGTTTTCGTGAGGCAATTTTATCTTATCATTTAAAATAGAAAGATAAAATTCCATTTTGCCTTTATACTCTGGAAGAAACTCACCAATTTTCAATTCAATAGCTATGAGACATTGTAATTGACGATGGTATAAAAGCAAATCAATGAAATATTCTTTATCATTAACGGCTACATTATATTGATTTCCAACAAAAGTATAATTGTGACCAAGTTCTAAAAGAAAAGCACGTATATTTTGAATGAGCGCTTGCTCTAATTCACTTTCAGAATGTTCATCAGCAAGGTTCAAAAAACCAAAAGTATATTCGTCTTTTAGGGCTAAGTGAGCTTGATTCTTTATACTATCAGGTAATGTGTTTTCAAAATTGGTTTGGTTGAGTAAATATTTTTCAAAGGTTTTGTTTTCAATTTGATGTATCAAAACATTTTTTGTCCATCCAAATTTTTTTGTAGATAGAATATAGAATTGGCGTTCTTGGTTGTTTTTACATTTAGTTAAAATCAAGGTTTGTTTTGTCCAACTAATTTCTCCTACCAATGGTTGGAGAAATTCAACACTATGATATTCAGTATAAAACTGAGCCATAAGCCATAAATTGGTTGTGGAAAAACCACCAATTCCAGGAAATTCATTTTGAAGTTCCTTTGATAATGTGGGTACAATTGCCTTGCCCCAACTTTCAGATTGTTTTTCGGCAATGGACATCCCGATTTCCCAATACAAATTTATCAATTGAGTATTAACAACCTTTAATGCTTCATATTGTGCTTGCCTTACTTTACGCTTGATGTCGGCAATAAAATTATGTTGTGATACTTCGATGTTCATATTATTCAAAAGATTCTGAAATGATTAAAACTGGTTTTTCAACTTTGCCATTTTTGCCTTTTTGTGCATCGTTTAAATCTACATTGTATTGTGCCGCAATTTTATCTATTTCAGTTAAGGCAATATTTAGGTTTGCTTTTTTCTTCTGCAATCGGTCAACTTCGGTTGGTAAGTTGGTGTATTTACCAATGTCAATAAGCACCACTATTTTTCGAATATTCTCTTTTTGTTTTTCAGTTACTTGCGGATATTTCACCAAGTCGGACAAGAATTTTTTTGCTCTTTGTGCCACACCTCCTAATGCTTCGGGGTCGGTTTGCGATTGTGCAATTTTATGTTCCAGCGTTTCAAAATGTTCCAATGCTTTGTTTACGTGTTCGTGGTGTGTATCAATCAAGGCAACATTTTTTTCTTTCTCATCTGCCGAAAATATTTTGAACGCTTCAATCGGTGTAATTTCTTTTGGTTGGTTGTTGCTATCCACCCAATAAAATTCAAATTTCTTCTCAGTCTTTAAAAATGCTGCTGTTCCGTTTTGCTGTTCAGGTTTTTTAATGGCGGTTGAACTTCGTCCTGCTCTCGATTTCAAAGGCAGTTTTTTAATCTTGTCAAACCAAGCTTTACTGTCTTTTTTGAAATGACGTAAAAAAAATAAATATTTTAATCGTTCGTCTTCTTCTTCTTTTAATGCTGAATTGCTATACAATTTTACATCATCTAAAATTTCATCAGTTGAAAATACCTGATTGTCTTCACCAAAAGCTGTATGAAATGCCTGTATTTTCATAAAGGCAGTTTTGTTCAATCGTATTTGTGAATCACCTTGTGTTGAAGGATAAAACACATAATTGTAAATGGCACTTGCTTTTGTTCCGATACGATTTACACGTCCAATTCTTTGCATTAATTTAGTCGAATTCCAAGGTGTATCATAGTGAATAATCACATTGGAACGATGCAAATTCACACCTTCTGCCAACACTTCGGTAGTGATAATGATGTTGTATTCATTCACTTGTTTGTCTGCTGACCAATTTGCATCAAAGTTGGTTACAATGGTGTCATA
>JBEANU010000199.1:0-3560 GCA_041165265.1 Bacteroidota bacterium
AATAGCTGAAAAAATTACAGGAAAAACCTCAGGTTGGTTATATCAATTGGTGTATTTTATGTTATTAATAATTTTTTATACCGCTCTTTTTTGTAGTATAGCTTTTCTATCCATTATTTTAAATTAAGATGTATCAATCTCCCATAAGGCTATTCAATCATTTACAATTATCTAATAATTTATTAGTTGACAATTTACAAATTTCAAAAGTCAAAAAATTAATTCATGCTGAGTTTGCCATTGCCGAAAATGGAGTAATTAGTATTGAAAATTGGGATTATAATAAGG
Organism: Bacteroidota bacterium; assembly: GCA_041165265.1. Taxonomy (GTDB): domain Bacteria; phylum Bacteroidota; class Bacteroidia; order Chitinophagales; family CAIODY01; genus CAIODY01. The sequence continues at coordinate 289 of JBEANU010000199.1, forward strand.
CAGATATTTTAAATGATTTTGAAGCCGAAAACTTTACTGAAAAATATTTAATTCATCAACAAATTTGGAATTGCCCATCATTACTGCATTTCATGGAAAATGCTGCCTATAAAGTAGCTATAGTAAAATATGATGAATGGAGGGAAATTTTAAACAACGAAACATTTAAAGCATATTTTGCTGCTGATTTTGCAATAGCATTTAATAAATGCAGCAGCCAATATATTTATGAATTTAATTTTTATATGTTAGGCGAATTAATGAAAGCTGGAAATTTTATTACGGATGAATATTTTGATGAAGCCTTTCAAAACATGCGTTTGTTTTTAGATTCAGGAACAAAACTTTTTAAAAACACGAATAAAGAAAATTGTAATTCAAACCCTGATTTTGAAAAATGGGTGTATCATGATTTTGGAAAATTTGTTTCAAAATTGCCCTATGGATGTTCGGAAAACATAAATTTATTTGCAGTTGCTGCCATTAATTTATCCGTTGAATTGCAACATTTAAAAACAAAATATTCCGTTAGAATTAGTGAACAACTTACTTATTTGTTAGATGTTGTACATCCTGAATATGCTGATTTAATCAAGAAAAATCATGAAGTATTTTCTGGTATTTCAAAATCAAATAAATCATGGTGGAATGGTAGATTTGGGTTAGGAGTTGGTATTGGAGTTTTGATTATTCGAATTCTTGTGATAATTTTTCCTACACGATATACATCTACTCAAAATTCAAATAATATACCCACCACAATAATTTCAATTGACACCAATTCTGAAAAAAAATTACTTATTGATTCCATCATAAAAAATAAATTACATGATGTTATTCAAGAAAAAAACAAGGTTGTAGCCAAGCAAAACAACAATTCAGAAATTGATACAATCACCTTTAAAAAATAGCAGATGAATCATCAAAAATATATGCAACATTGTATTGATTTAGCTAATAAAGGAATTGGCAATGTAGCTCCAAATCCTTTAGTGGGTGCAGTGTTGGTACATCAAGATAAAATTATTGGTGAAGGTTGGCATCAAAAATATGGTGAAGCTCATGCTGAAGTAAACTGCATCAATTCAGTATCAGAAGAAAATAAAAAACATATTGAGGATAGTACTTTATATGTTAGCCTTGAACCCTGTAATCATTTTGGAAAAACACCACCTTGTTCTGATTTGATTTTGAAACATCACATAAAAAAAGTAGTAGTAGGTTGTGTAGATGCCAACCCTAAAGTGGGTGGAAGCGGAATTAAAAAATTAGTAGATAATAATGTTGAAGTTATTTACCCTGTTTTAGAACACGAATGCATGAACCTTAACAAACGATTTTTTACATTTCATCAAAAGCATCGCCCTTATATTTTTTTAAAATGGGCACAAACCAATGATACATTTATAGCTCATAAAAATTTTAAACCCATCAAAATTTCAAATGAAATAGTTGATGCAAAAATGCACCAAATGCGCCGTGATGAAGCCGCTATTATGGTGGGTTTTAATACGGCGCTACATGATAATCCTAAATTAACCGCTCGAAAAATAGAAGTGCAAAAGCAACCCTTGCGCATTGTAATTGATAAAAATAATCAACTACCAACCACCCATTTTTTGATGAATGATGAACACTCAACTTTACTATTAAATACTCACTTCAATAAAACTGAAAAGAATAAAGAATTTTTAAAAATTGATTTTAATGAAAATTTCATTCCGCAATTATTGAATGAACTTTACTTAAAAAATATCAACTCAATAATTATTGAAGGCGGAACTATTTTACTGCAAAGCTTTATTGATAAAGGTTTGTGGGACGAAGCCATTGTAATAACAAATATCCATATCAATATTGATGAAGGTATTAAAGCACCAAAATGGAATGAAACATCAATTAAAAGTGAGGTGATTGAAAATAATTTGATTGAATATTATCAGCAATAGCGTTTTTAAATTCAACACTATTTAAACATAAATTTTTTGTACGAATAAAAAATCATATTTTTAATGATTATAAAAATATATGATATGACTAAATTTTTTGTTTGCGCCATCTTTCTACTCATTACTTTTCAAATTCAAGCACAATTGCATCCCAATTTTGCTAAGCATTTTGCAGGTTACAGACCATCGCACAAAAATATTTCGTTGTTTGTAAAAGGCAATGTTGAAAAAACTAAAGCAGTTGTAAAACAATTAGGCGGCACTTTTAAATTTAGTGCAGGTGATATTTCATCTATCATGATACCAGCCAATGAATATGATAATTTTTTAAAAAGTGATTTTTACGAACAAGTTCAACGACCTTATTATGGGGGTTGGACAATGGAAGACCAAGCTAACATCAACAACAATGTAAATACGGTACATGCAGGTACAACGCCGCTTACACAAGCCTATGATGGAACAAATGTGATAATAGGTTTTTTAGATTCAGGTTTAGATTTTCATCATTATGATTTTATTAGAGCCAACGGAAAATCACGAGTTAGATATTTATGGAGTCAAATTGATACGGCTGGAACACAGCACCCATCACCATTTGGGTATGGAAAAGATTGGGATAGTACTTCCATCAATTTAGGAACTTGCAATCATACACCGCCGCAAAATTTTTTCGGACATGGTACATTAACTGCTGGCGTAGCCTGTGGTAATAGTCAGCAACATAGCAATTACAGAGGCATTGCGCCAAATGCTGATGTAATTTTTGTAGCCATTGATTTTAATGGAATCACCGGAAATAGTTTTGAATCATGTGTAGCCGATGGTGCGGCTTATTGCTTTGCCAAAGCAGCTGCCTTAGGAAAACCATGTGTTATCAATGCCAGTTTGGGTACTTACAATGGTTCGCATGATGCTACTGACCTTGCCACACAAGCTATTGAGAATTTAGTAACGGCACAAAATGGAAGAGCATTTGTAGCATCAGCAGGGAATGCCGGTGGAAAATATATTCATTTAGGTTATACAATACCTACAGATAGTGCTTACACTTTTTTTAATTCATTTAGCATTGGCGGAGGTAAGTATGTTGCTTATCTTGAATTATTCAGTGATTATGCAGATTGGAATAATGCTTTTTTTGCTGTTGGGGCTGATAAAACATCACCTAATTTTGTTCATCGAAATAGAACAAATTGGTTAAATCCAATTTCTGATTATACTATGGGAACGGGCGCTACAACCTTCACAAAATATGATACCATCAGAAATAATGCAGGGCAGCAATTAGGTGTTTTAGAATCTTATTGCGAAAAACAAAAC
>JBEANU010000200.1:0-3861 GCA_041165265.1 Bacteroidota bacterium
AAAGGGTTATATCTACATTGTTTTTTATGATAGAAGAAATTTTTCTATCAATAGTACACATACTGAATTGTATATGGCAACTTCAAAAGATGGTGGCGAAACATTTACTAACGAAAAAATTAGTGATAGTTTTTTTGTTTCAAACGATAATATTTTTGCAGGCGACTACATTAACATAACCGCCTATAATGGCCATGTTCATGCTATTTGGACAGAAGAAGATTCCGCCAAACAAACAACAAGAATTGTAACAAGGGGATTTTATTTTCCTGTTGATACGATTCATTCTGTTGCTAATTGCAATGGAATTCATTTTTCAAATTTATATCCTAACCCAAGTTATGATGGTAATTTTAATTTAGCGTATTGTTTAGAAGAAGATAAGGAAATTGAAATTAAAATTTTTAGCATTGATGGAAAGTTGATGAATAAAATTTCTAAAAGCACTTTACTAACAAAGGGAAACCATCTATTGCATTCCGCCGCTTCTGATTTTGATTTAACAAGCGGAGTATATTTAGTTCAATTCATAGGCGAAGGAATTTCAGAAACAAAAAAATTGACTATCATAAATACGAATTAATTATTTTATTTTTTCAATTTGTTTTTGATAATCATATTGTAAATCAGGATGTAAATCAGCTACTAGTTTTTCAATTTTTTCAACTTGATTATTATATAAATTGTTTAATGCAGGATGTTGTTTAAATGGAATTTTTGAAGCCAATAGCTGATGGCAATAAAATATTCGTAAATCAATTTCTGTTTCTGCAATGGATGAATATCTAGAAAATTTTACTACCAATCGTAATATTTTTCGAATACTTTTTTTTGCAAAAAATATATTGCTTTTGTTAATATTTGAAAACTGAAAATCAATTTCGGCTTTGCAATTTTCAATATATTGATGTTCATTTTGTGCTTCAAATAAAAGATAGGTTAAAAGCTCTTTATTTTCTTTTTTAAACTTTGATAATCGCAAACACAAATCCATCAAATCAGCCTTTGATAAGTTGTTTACTTGTTTTTTTATTTCGCTAACACTGGCAGCCTGCATTTTTTATAGATATAATTTTTATACTTATTGAAGGTAAACTATTTTTGATATTCAATGTTTGTAACGTAACAAAATAAAAAAAAGAAAATGACATTCAGGCAATATTTGCTAAAAGCTGTGTACCCAATAATTATGTTTTTTAGTGGTAGAAATGTGGCGCATGATACCATTATTTTAAATGAAACAAATGCCATTCCTGCGGTTTCATTTTATGATTTAAAAGCCATCGCTATTAATGGCGATACAATTGATTTTAATCAATTCAAAAACAAAAATGTATTGATTGTAAATACAGCAAGTGATTGCGGTTATACAGCTCAATATCAGCAATTAGAAAAATTGTACCAGCTTAAAAAAGATAGTTTGGTAATTATTGGATTTCCATCTAATGATTTTAAAGAACAAGAAAAAGCAGACAATAAATCAATTGAAAATTTTTGTAAAAAATTTTACGGTGTAACTTTTCTGTTGATTGAAAAATCATCTGTTTTAAAAAGAAATCAACAACATCCAGTATTTCAATGGCTTTCAAATTCTGAAAAAAATGGTTGGTGTAACACTGAACCAACTTGGAATTTTTGCAAATTCTTAATTAATAAAAATGGTGTGTTGATGGGCTTTTATGGTTCAAGTATTTCTCCATTAGATGCAACAATTAGTAAATCGTTGGATTAAATTATTTCATTTATATTAGCATACTAACTTCAATTTTTAAAAATGAAATTGTGTAAAATAATTTTTGTAATTTTTTACAACTGCTAATTCTTTACATTTGCTACATGCCACTTAAGTTAATTACACATTATACACCTTCAGGTGATCAACCCAAAGCCATTGAACAATTAGTTGATGGATTGAATACAGGCGAAAAAGCACAGGTTTTATTAGGGGTTACGGGTTCAGGAAAAACATTTACTATGGCAAATGTGATTCAGCAAACCCAACGCCCAACTTTAATTTTAACGCATAACAAAACGTTGGTGGCGCAATTGTATGGCGAATTTAAACAATTTTTTCCTGAAAATGCGGTAGAGTATTTTGTGAGTTATTACGATTACTATCAGCCTGAAGCCTTTATTCCTACTACAAATACCTATATCGAAAAAGATTTATCTATCAATGAAGAATTAGAAAAATTACGATTGAGTACTACATCAACTTTGTTGAGTGGTAGAAGGGATGTGATTGTAGTAGCTTCAGTAAGTTGCATTTATGGATTAGGAAATCCAATGGAAATGAAGAGCAATATTATTCGTTTAAACAAAGGCGATTTATTAGCTCGAAACCGCCTGCTATATGCGTTTGTGGATGCTTTGTATTCAAGAACTGAAATTGAATTTAGAAGAGGCACTTTTAGAGTAAAAGGCGATACAGTTGATATTTATCCTGCGTATGCTGATATTGCATACCGCATCACTTTTTTTGGTGATGAAGTGGAAAGCATTGAAACCATTGAGCCTGAAAGCGGCAAACGAATTGCTGATGTGGATTCAATGGCTATTTTTCCTGCAAATATGTACATCGCCCCCAAAGAACAATTTCAACAAATCATTCATGAAATTCAGGATGAATTAAAATCCACTTTTGATTATTACGAAAGCATTGGTAAATATCAAGAAGCAAAACGATTGAGTGAACGAGTGAATTATGATTTGGAAATGATTCGTGAATTGGGCTACTGTAGCGGCATTGAGAACTACTCCCGTTTTTTAGATAGACGTAAACCAGGCGACCGTCCTTTCTGTTTATTAGATTATTTTCCTGATGATTTTTTGATGATTATAGATGAAAGCCATGTAACGATGCCGCAAATTGGTGCTATGTATGGCGGTGATAGAAGCCGAAAAATAAATTTGGTAGATTACGGATTCCGCTTGCCATCAGCATTAGACAATCGTCCGCTGAATAAAAACGAGTTCATGAATTTATTAAATCAAGTGGTGTATGTAAGTGCAACGCCTGCTGATTTTGAATTGGAACAAACGCAAGGTGTAGTGGTGGAGCAGGTTGTACGCCCAACAGGATTGCTTGACCCACCAATTGAAGTAAGACCTGTGTTGAATCAAATTGATGATTTGCTAAATGAAATTGAAATCAGAGTTCATAAAAATGAAAGAGTTTTAGTAACTACTTTGACTAAACGAATGGCGGAAGAATTGGCCCGTTATTTTACAAGGTTAGATGTAAAATGTAAATACATTCACAGTGAAGTAGATACATTGGAACGAATCGAAATTCTTCGTGATTTGCGATTGGGAAATTTTGATGTGTTGATTGGTGTGAACTTACTTCGTGAAGGTTTGGATTTACCTGAAGTTTCATTAGTTGCCATTTTAGATGCCGATAAAGAAGGCTTTTTGCGTAATGTTCGTTCGCTTACGCAAACCGCTGGTAGAGCTGCCCGTAACAGCAATGGCATGGTAATTTTTTACGCAGATAAAATAACCAAGAGCATGCAAATGACGATTGATGAAACACAAAGAAGACGTGAAAAACAAATAGCCTACAACACCGAACACAACATTACGCCAACCACGGTGAAGAAATCAACAGATGAAATTTTCAAACAAACTTCAGTGTTGGATATCAAGCAACAAAGCACTTCTTACTATGTTGAACCTGAACAAAATTTAAGCATGGTGGCTGACCCATTGGAACAATATTTGAGCAAACCTCAACTCGAAAAATTAATTGCTGAAACAAAATCGCAAATGCAGAAAGCCGCTAAGGATATGGATTTCATGGAAGCTGCACGATTGAGAGACGAGATGTTTAAGTTAGAGAAAAAGTTTGGAGAGTTGTGA
>JBEANU010000201.1:0-4621 GCA_041165265.1 Bacteroidota bacterium
TAGGCGCAAATCGTATTGAAGTAGTAGTAGATGCTAATAATGAAATTACAGAAGTTTGTGAAAATAATAATGTTGCATCAATTGATTTTAATATTACATCATTAGATATTTTACCCGTATACCCTTACCAATACAGCATTGTGTACGATACAACCAATTTTGCAGTGAAAGGAAATACGGTTGACCCATTAGCACCAACACGAAATTATTTTTTTCAAATTGATACCACTGAAAAATTTAATAGCCCACTATTTTTAAATACCATCATTACTCAATCAGGCGGTGTGGCACAATGGAAACCAAATTTAAAATGGATAAATAATGCGGTTTATTACTGGAGAGTAGCCGTAGATACCATTTATGGTAATCATGATTTAAAATGGCACAACACATCATTCACTTACCTTTCAGGCAGTTCAGCCGGCTGGGACCAATCGCATTTTTATGAATTTAAAAAAGATGAAATCTTTACCATGTTTATTGATTCAACCACTCGAAAATTTAAATTTTCACCCAATACAAGATCTGTAAAAATTAAAGATTATGGTGATGGAACCGGAACCGATGTTGCCCCATATTTAGATTATAATAAATTAAACAACGGAGGTTCGTGCCTACCCTATGCCTCGTATGGCGGCCCAGCAGGCACTTACGGCGGATTTAATATTATGATTTTTGATTCACTTTTAGGCACACCTATTCAAAATGGTTATGGTACACCTAATGCTCAAATTGGCGATTATACTTGTGGTTATACCCAAATCCCCATTTTTCAATATTTAACATCAGGGCACATCACACCAACCACATGGCACAAATTGCCTTACTGCATTGCTCCTGATGATAGCACCCAGCGCACCTATTTAGATAATTTTTTGAATAATTATGTACCCAATGGATATTATGTTTTAATGTATAGCATCAATAAATGGTCACCACAAACTATGGGAACTACCTTAAAAAATACAATTCATAATTTATTTCATACCACCGTTATTGATACCATGACCAGCTCACGAACCTATGTTTTATTTGGCAAAAAAGGAGCACATGGATATGTAACCAATGAAACCGAAGCCGCTACAATTGGTGGTTTGGTTGATACCACCTATTACTTTAGTGGCAAATGGTTTCAAGGAAATATTACCACACCGCTAATTGGGCCTGCCACTTCATGGTCAGATATGCACTGGAGTTATCAATCTACTGAATCTCCAAGCACCGATTCAACAACCATTCAATTAATTGGTGTTGATGCAAATAATAATGAAACCGTTATTTATCAAAATAATTTGCAAGCAATAGCATCATTTAATATTAATTGGGTAAATGCAAATCAATATCCATATTTGCGAATGCGATTGATTACAAAAGATACCACCAATCGTACACCAGCGCAATTACAATATTGGCGTATAAATTATGCACCATTGCCTGATGTAGCTTTGGATATGCATTCAGCATTCAAATTCAATTCAGATACGGTAGCACAAGGTGAAAATCTTGAATTTAAAATTGCAGTAAAAAATGTAAGCATCACAACCATGGATACTTTTTATATGAAGTATAGCATCATTAAAAACAATAATCAAAAAGATTCATTTTATGTAAAACTGCATCCACTTTTAAAATATGATACCCTTAATTTTCAAATCACATTTCCATCCAACAATTATGTAGGCAAAAATTCATTTTTGTTTGAAATAAACCCTTTTGATTATAAAAACACACCTGAACAATTTCATTTCAATAATCTTGGTAAATTAAATTTTTATGTTTCAAGCGATAAAATAAACCCATTATTGGATGTAACATTTGATGGTGTTCATATTTTAAATGGTGATATTATTAGCCCTAAGCCACACATTTTAATAAAACTAAAAGATGAAAACAAAACATTAACACTAAATAATTCATCCTTATTTGAAGTTACCATGAAAAGCCCTGGCAGCAATAATTATATTGTTCAAACGCCATCAAACTCAAACCTTCGATTTACTCCAGCTACCAACGCTTCAACAAATAACGAAGCTACAATTGAAATGAATCCAGCATTATTTACCGATGGTACATACTATTTAAAAGTACGAGGGCACGATAGAAGCAATAACCAAAGCGGATTAGCGGATTATGATATTAGTTTTACTGTAATCAATAAATCAATGATAAGTAATGTACTAAACTATCCAAACCCATTCACAACCAAAACGCATTTTGTATATACTCTTACCGGTAGCGAAATTCCAACCTATTTTAAAATTCAAATTTTTACAGTTTCGGGCAAAGTAGTGAAAGAAATAAATATGACTGAATTAGGTGAAGGCATGCATATAGGCAACAATGTTTCAACATATGCTTGGGATGGTACTGATGAATATGGTAAAGCCTTAGGCAATGGCCTATATCTATACCGAGTGGTTACAAATTTAAAGCAAAAATCAGTTGAGCATTATGAAACTGTAGCAGATAAATATTTTACTAGCGGATTTGGAAAAATGTATTTGATGAGATAGCTTATCCTAAACAATATAATTTATAAAAAGCTTTCAAAATTAATAGAACAATTTAAAAATGAAATTTATATTTGCAGTTCAAAACTAATAATCATGAGTGCACCAAATACAACTGACGAAACTACACAACGATCAAAAGATTTAATTGTAATTACTTTTTTAGCTATTGCAGCATTTTTTTTAACCACATTTGTAGTACTAAATATGAAAAGTTACCAATCACCTCACAAAGCTGGTAGTGAAAGGGTTATAGGTAAATAAATATTTTAAAATATAATATTAAAAGGTCTTTTTGAAAATTCAAAAAGACCTTTTTTATTTACAAAAAGAACAAGAATTGTGAACTATTTTTTCAAACGATTTGTCAAAAAATGAATTCACTTTGATAATATTACAAAAAAAAGTGCTTTATCTTTAGTTACAAATTAAACTAATATATATTTGTGTTGATGCGCATTCAATTTATCGTTCCATTAATCGTAGTAAATATTTTATTTTTTGCAAGCTGCAAAAAACAAAAATTTAGTCAAGCTGAGATTACAGCCACTACTGATATTGCATTAGTACAAGGGCTTTCAACTGATTTGCAAACATTGGCCGAACAGGCACATACTTTAGATTCATCCTACATGTATGCCTCAAGCGCATGCGTAAAAATAAAATTAGATACATCACATACCACATCAACACAAGATTTATTAATAATTGATTTCGGAACTTCACCATGCCAATGCCGTGATAATAAATATAGAACAGGTAAATTAATAATTACCTACTCAAACGGATTTACCTCAACCCTATCAAACCTAACTATTAGTTTTGATAATTATGGGGTAGGATTATCATCTGTAGCATTAAGTAAACTTACAAATAGTAGCACCCAAACCATTATCAATAATCGTTTTAATACTAATGGCTTTTTAAGTTGGTCAATTAGTTCAAATCTTACAATTAATACCTCATTAGGTAAAACTATTACATTTAAAGATAATTTAAAAAGAGTGCAAACTACAGGCAACCCATTAATTTTTGATGGTGATAATCGCTTTACAATAACAGGCAGTGGAAGTGGTACAACATCAAATGATATTAATTTTAATTGTTCAGTTTTCACTGGTAAAGATTTATTAAAAGATTTTTCATGTGCTAAAACTTTTACACAGGGTATAATTACAGTATCTTCAAGTGCTTTAACAGCTGATATTCTTATTGATTTTGGAGATAGTTCATGCACCAATAATAAAGCCACCATTCAAAAATCACGTAGCAAACAAGAGATTACTCTTGAATAAATAAAGAAATTTTAATCACTTAAATTAAGTTTACGATTAAACTGTTTTTATAATTTTACTTCTATAAAATTATAAAATTTAGAAAGAAGAAAATAAAGTGTATCATAATATATTAGTACTTATAAATTTTTAATTACCTTTAACTTGTACAAAATAATTTAACCAAAATAAAATCAATTAACATGTCAAAAATGATTACAGCGTATTGCATGAAAACCAAAGAAAAAAATGTACCGATGCAAGAAGCAGTTATTTCAAAAACTGCTCGTGGAGGTTACATGGCACAAGGAACAGATGGCAAAGGAAACAAAATGACTACTATGTTAGGTGAAGCTGCCGCATTAGAAGCCATTAAAAATGGTGTTGCTAAAAAACAAGGTTGGTAATTATCAATTGTCAATTTTTAAAAAGAGGTTGCTTCATCCAAGTAACCTCTTTTTTTATTTCAATTATTCTCACACCAATCTAAATGATGATATGATATAACTCTAAAGTTAATCATCTCAACAAAAAAAATTCATAAGCAAAATTTAATTCGAAAAAATCCATACAGATAAGAAAAGTTATGAATGCGGACTATACGTCTTCTTTATGTTATCAAAAAAAAGACCATAAACAACTAACTGAAAAATAAATATCAATAGGCTTTTCAAGAGCTATTGCCTTTAATTAGTCGTCCTTCAAAAAGTCATTTGGCACCAAATTGCCATCAAAACAAAAATTTAGAAAATCAAGAATCGATTTTGTGCGGTGGCTTTGTGTTAGCGAAATCGAATTTTGTTAATACCTTGTAATTCAAATCCAACAAGCATTTCA
>JBEANU010000202.1:0-4843 GCA_041165265.1 Bacteroidota bacterium
ATCTATACGGCACCGAGCTATCCATTGATATTCATCCTCATCCTTTAGATTGGTTACATTTTGAAAATTCGTTTTCGTATGTAAAAGCTGATTTTATACAAGGCGCAGATTCATTAAAAAACCTACCATTTATACCAGCTCCACGATTTCAATCAGAAATTAAAATGGAGAAACAAAAATTATTAAAATGGATACAACACAGTTATTTGAAAATTGGAATGGAATATAATTTTGCTCAAAATAATATTTTTAATGCTTATCATACTGAAACAAAATCAATAGCATATAATATTATAAATGCTGGGTTTGGGGCAGATATCTATAAAAAAAATAATTCAGTTTTTTCAATATTTTTTACCATTTCAAACATCACCAATAACAGTTATCAAAATCATTTAAGCAGGTTAAAATATGCACCCATCAATTATTCAACTAACAGAACAGGCATTTATAATATGGGTAGAAATTATAGTTTGAAAATTGTGATACCCATTGTTTTGAAAAAAAATATAAAAGCTTAGTGTAATTTATTTATCATTGTTAGGCAAAAAATAATTTTAATTTTCGTGAAAAAAATAATTTCAATCTTAAGTTTTCTGCTTTTAATAATTCAATTTTCAAAAGCACAATCCTCCATCAATATTATTCCACAACCCAATAATATTCAGGCATTCAGCGGTGAATTTCAAATTACAAAAAACACTTTTGCAATTTCATTTGATGTTGAATTGTATGATGAACAGTATTTTATTTATGAATTAAAAAAGCGATTCAATATTAAAATAATTCATGGTCAATCTTACAATGCAAATCAATCAAGCGTTATCAGATTAGTGAATGATACGGCTAATCACATTGCCAACGGTGGTTATTTATTATTAATTACTAAAAATGTAATCAGCATTTCAGGCAGCGGTAAAGATGGTATTTTTAACGGTATTCAATCTTTATTGCAAATCATATCGCAGCAAAATGATTCTACCTTATCGGCGCCATGCTGCATGATTACTGATGCGCCAAGATTCAGTTGGAGAGGAATGCATTTGGATGTGGCACGTCATTTTTTTTCAAAAGATGAAGTAAAACAATTCATTGATTTGTTAGCATTTCATAAAATGAATATATTTCATTGGCATTTAACGGATGATCAAGGATGGCGAATAGAAATTAAAAAATATCCCAAGCTAACTACCATTGGTAGTATTAGGCCTGAAACAATGGTAGATAAAAATTTTGACCCATATATAGGTGATGGCATTGAACACAAAGGATTTTATACTCAAAAAGATATACAAGAAATTGTTACTTATGCTGATAATAGGCACATTACAATTATACCTGAAATAGAAATGCCAGGGCATGCGCAAGCCGCCATTGCAGCCTATCCTGAATATAGTTGTAGTAATTTACAAAGTGCTATTTTAACTAAATGGGGCGTAAGCGAAAATGTATTTTGCACCAAAGATTCAACCTTACAATTTGTAAAAGATATTTTAAAAGAAGTGATTGAATTATTTCCATCAAAATTTATTCATATTGGTGGGGATGAAGTTCCGAAAGCAGCATGGAAAAAGTGTTCAAACTGTCAGGAGAGAATCAAACAATTTAAATTGAAAGAGGAACATGAATTACAAAGTTGGTTTATCAAACAAATTGATGATTATGTTACTTTTCATGGCAAACAAATAATTGGTTGGGATGAAATTTTAGAAGGCGGTTTAGCGCCCAATGCTGCTGTAATGAGTTGGAGAGGAATGGATGGTGGAATTGCGGCTGCCCAACAAAAACACCAAGTTGTAATGTGCCCAGGTTCACATTGTTATTTTGATCATTACCAAGGTTCACCACTAACTCAACCGTTGGCTATTGGCGGTTATACTACTTTGCAAAAAGTATATAATTTTGAACCCATTCCATCTGCGCTAAATGTAGATGAACAAAAATATATTTTAGGTGCACAAGCTAATTTATGGACTGAGTATATTCCTAATTTTAATCATTTAACTTTTATGGCATTACCCCGTATGAGTGCTTTATCAGAGGTTTTATGGACAAAAATTGAAAATAAAAATTATGAAAATTTTCAAAAAAAAATATTGCTTCAGTTTAAAAATTGGGATAAAAATAAAATTATTTATAGCAAAGCTATAATTGATATTGATGCTACAATAAAATGCAATTCTGTTTCAAAAAATGTGCTTGTTGAACTGCAATCCCCTTTAAAAAACGGCGTATTAAAATTTAAAAACTGCGACTCATGTGCTTTCAAAAAATATACAACACCCATCGAAATTACTAAATCAAACACTATAAGTGCCTATTATGAAAACAAAGAATTGCATTTGAAAAGTGAGCTATATAAGCAGAAATTTACTATTCATAAAGCTACTGCTAAAAACATTCAATTAAACCAAATGCCGGATAGCAGATATAATAACGGTGGCGCTTTTACATTAGTAGATGGCATTAAAGGCGTTACACCATGGTATAGCAAAGAGTGGTTAGGTTTTAGCGGCACAAATTGCGAAGCCATGATAGATTTAGGCGTTGAAAAACCAATTGGAAAAATTAAAATTGGATTATTGCAAGATGCAGCCAGTTGGATATATTTACCCGATTCGGTAGAAATAAGCTACAGCCTTGATAGCATCAATTTTGCTCCTTATTTTAACCAACATTTATATATTTCAGCCAATAATTTATTAAGGCAAAGGCAAGAGTGGAGCTATATTCCAGCTATTCCGCAAAATGAAATATTTTTAAAAGAGCAAAATTTAAATGCTATAAAAATTACAGGAGTAACTGCACGTTTTATTAAAATAAAAATAAATTGTATTAAAAAAATTGCTGATGGAATGCCAGGCGCAGGTGATAAAGCTTGGTTATTTGTTGATGAAATAGAAGTTAGATAAATGAATTTTTTTTTCTAAAAAAGCTTATATTGTGCCATCGCTTAGTTAGCCTAAAATTTATAAATAAAGATAAAAATAGTACCACTTAAAAACATGGTTAAGCAAATTCGTAATCTGCCTCGTTCAGCTATTTTTACAATTGATGTAGTATTAATATTATTCTCTATCTTATTTGCTTATTTATTACGGTTCAACTTTAAAATTCCTGAACTAGAAGGTAATGATTTAATCAAAGTGTTACCAGTTGTATTATTGGTAAGAATTTTATTTTCATTTTTTTTCAAAACATACGCAGGCATTATTTATTATACCAGTACAGAAGATGCACAACGAATTTTTATTGCATCTACATTTGGCACACTTACATTTGGTATTGTAAATTTTATACACATGAAATGGATTGGTTATTTTTTAATTCCATTTTCAATCATGATTATTGATTTAGTACTTCTAATTTTTACGATGACTGCATTTAGGTTGTTTGTGAAAATTATTTATCTGGAAATTTTAAATAATAAAAAATCAAAAATTAATTGCTTGATTTATGGTGCTGATGAATCAGGTGTTATTATTAAAAACATGTTGGATAGAGATGTAAATACCGATTATAACATCATTGCCTTTATTGACGATAATACATCAAGGGCTAACAGAAAATTAGAAGGGGTGAAGATTATTAACAGCGCAACCATTGAAAAAATTTTAGAACAAAAACAAATTGATCAAATTTTTATTTCGCACTCATTTAATTCAGATAAGAAAAAAATTGTATTAGAATCGGCTATAAAACATATTGTAAAAGTACTGCATGTGCCGCCCATGAGCAAGTGGATTAATGGTGAATTAAGCATTAAACAAATTAGGCAAGTTAAAATTGAAGATTTATTAGAACGTGACCCAATTCGATTAGATTTAGACAAAATAAAAGAAGACATCACAGGTAAAAAAATTTTAATTACTGGCGCTGCTGGCTCAATTGGTAGCGAAATGGCAAGACAAATACTTAAATTTCATCCAACAAAATTGTATTTATTAGATCAAGCCGAAACACCATTATATGAATTAGAATTAGAATTGAAAGATTTGTGCGACCGTTCATTATTTGAAATAGCATTAGGCGATGTAAGAAATTATGAACGGATGGAAAACGCCATTAAAACATTTCAACCCGATATTATTTTTCATGCCGCAGCTTATAAGCATGTACCTTTGATGGAAAATAATCCATCCGAATCAATTTTAACAAACGTATTAGGAAGCCGTATTGTAGCTGATTTGGCTACAAAATATAAGGTTAAAAAAATGGTAATGATTAGCACAGATAAGGCAGTTAACCCAACTGGTGTAATGGGTGCAAGTAAGCGAATTGCCGAAATTTATGTTCAGGCATTAGATAAAGTAAATCGTGAAAATAATTCAACTCGATTTGTAACCACACGATTTGGAAATGTACTGGGTTCAAATGGTTCAGTGATTCCATTATTCCGAAAGCAAATTGAAGATGGTGGACCAGTTACCGTTACACATCCTGAAATTACAAGATATTTTATGACTATTCCTGAAGCATGTCAGTTAGTATTAGAGGCTGGCGCTATAGGAAATGGTGGTGAGATTATGATTTTTGATATGGGTGAAAGTGTTAAAATTGCTGACTTAGCGAAAAAAATGATTCGACTTAGTGGTTTAGAGTTAGGAAAAGATATTCAAATTAATTTTTCAGGATTACGACCTGGCGAAAAATTATACGAAGAATTATTAAATAATAATGAAAACACCTTGCCAACGCATCATGAAAAAATAATGATTGCTGAAGTTAGGGAATCAACTTTTGAAGAAATTAAAAAAAATATTGAAGAATTGGTTGCCTTATTTAATGCTCAAAATAATATGGCAATTGTTGCAAAAATGAAAGAAATTGTTCCTGAATATTC
>JBEANU010000203.1:0-2801 GCA_041165265.1 Bacteroidota bacterium
AGCAGTAAATGTAATGATTGAACTATCGCTATTTGTACCACCATTCAAACTTAATGAACCATAATTAGGTGATACACTTTGCAATGAAATATTTGCGCTATTGGCATCTAAAAATTTTAATGAATTAGGTAATATATATCCATTGCCACCATTAGTAACTCTGATGGTTCGGGTAAAAGTAAATGGCGGATTGATAGTACTTGTAAAGTTTTGATTGGTAATCATACTTACTGAAACTGATGGTACTAAAACTGGTATTGCCGAAGTAGTTAATCTATTAAAAAAGTTATTTGAACTCCAAAATGCATCAATTCTGTTTTTTATATTTCCTGAACCAAAATTTGAAATATAGGTTAGTATATCACAACTAACTTTTGTGGTAAAAAAAAAGGTGGATGAACCACCTAATGATGCCAAATTAGGCATAGTAAAAACAACTGAATCATTACCAATTACCTGCAATTGTGTAACGCCACCACCTACAACACTATTATTGGTGTAATAAAAACCAGTTGGCATTTTTACCCTAACATTACAATCTGAAATGGCAGATGAACTAATATTAGTAACCGTAATCCTAATAGTATCAGCATTACCGCAGGCATTAAACGAATGCAAATTTGTAGATGTAATTTGAATACTACTACTAATAGTTTGCGCTTTCAACATATTTACTGAAATCGCTGCGGTGGTGCAAAATAATACAAAGAACAAAACTACTTTTTTCAGATTTAATATTGAATACATATTTTAATAAGATGTGATTTTTCCGAAATATAGAACTCTATTTCAGATATCAAAATACGTTTATTGCGCAATCAACTAACATATTATACGTAGTTTATATTTAATATTGGACGGCTAAAAAAAATACTATAGCAAATTTACTTTTAGCTAAATGATTGTGAAAAATTATTGATTATTTTATGTTTCAAGGTTTAATGAAAATGAACAAAATTGGCTACAAATTTCATATACTTTACTCTAAGATTTAATCCTTCAAACTAAGGTTGAAAAGCAAGTGACCCCCTAACGCAATATTTAGAATATTAATCATTCGTTTGCATCAAGTATTCATTCTGATTGCTTTTACTGGGTCAAGCTTTGATGCGGTGTAGGCAGGTATAAACCCAGCTATTAAGCCAATCACTATTGAAATTGTAGTACCTAATAAAATATTATTAGTAGTAAGATACAATTTAAAATCGGCTACCCAAAGCATCATTTTTACTAATACAAAAACCAATGAAATTCCTAACATACCGCCAATACTACATAACAATACTGATTCTAATAAAAACTCCAATAAAATATCTAATCTTTTGGCACCTAAAGCTTTTTTAATTCCTATTTGTTTGGTTCGTTCTCTAACGCTTACAAACATAATATTTGCAATACCAAATGCGCCAATTAATAAGGATAATAAGCCTATAAAAAAACCACCTAAGTTAATGCTTGCAAACATTGTATTAAATCCATTTTTTAGTATGCTCATTTCATTTAACGCAAAATTATCTTCTTGTGTTGGTCGTAATTTTCTGATACCTCGTAAACATCTAGTAATTTCATCTTTTAATACCGCAACGCTTACATTTTTTTTGGCAACTAATTTAATGGTAGCATCAGCATCATTATCAGTAAGGCTTTGAATATTTTTTAAAAAATTATAGCCTATCAAAACTGAATTATCATTTAAATCACTAAATAATCCGTTTCCCATTTTTTTCAAAACGCCTATTACAATTACTCGTTTGCCATTTAGTTGAATTTCATTTCCTACTAAAGCCTCCACATTATTATTTAATTGCCATGCTGTTTGATAACCTAATATTACCAAAGGCGAAGCAGAAACTTCTTCATTATTATTAAAAAATCGACCTGTTAAAAACTCCATATCATTCATTTGTGCAAACGAAGCTGTGCAGGCAGTTGCATTTAAATTTTCTAATTCAACATCTTTATTTTTTAGGCTGATATTATTTACTGTAACAGTTATATCACCATTGGCACATGAAGGAATTTCAGATTTTAAAAAATTTAATTCATCCCGATTAGGCACTGGCCTATTCCAATATTTCCACCATGCATAATTGCTATCACCAAACGCCCATGGCCATTTTTGAATCATAATAAAATTATTTCCTAATTTATTCATGCCATCATCCAAATTTTTTTTAATACTATCAACCGCTGTAAACACTGCTACCATGCAGAATATACCAATTGCAATGCCCATTAATGATAATATAGAACGCAATTTATTGGTGCGTAACTCTTGAAATGAAAGATGAATACTTTCAGAAAATACGTAAATTATTTTTTTCATTTACTTAATAAAATGATATCAAATGTAGCTACGAAATAGAATTAATTAGCGTTAATACAAAAAAAAAGCGGACTAAGAATAGTCCGCAATTTTATACACAAAACAACATGAAACGTGTGGAAACACAACTAACCACACACCCATCACTTTAATCTCTCTACTCTAATATCGCTAATTGTAGCGCTTTTTAAGTCAACATTTTTAGTGTTGTATGTAAGATAGAGAGCATCATTACCATTATTTATTGAATACATCACCCAATATAATGAGTTTGTATTGGTTGATGTTTGAACAGGCTCACCTAATCGTTCTTCTACCTCTGCCCTATTCAAACTAAAATTTATTCCTTGTGGCAAATTGCCTGGATACTGCTTTATATCAGCCCCTAACTCAGTATTATGATTTACTAACATCACTGACGATACATTTTTTGAATGATCAAAATTTAAAATAACACCTGCATCTTTTATTAAAT
>JBEANU010000204.1:0-8224 GCA_041165265.1 Bacteroidota bacterium
AAAGAACACAAATTGAAAGCAAATCACAACAGGTGTTCCCTACACCGCATTTAGATTTGGTTGAATAAGATTTATCAAAGAACACAAATTGAAAGCAAATCACAACGCATGAAATTTCGGCGCAACGGTAAACGGCGTTGTAAAAGATTTATCAAAGAACTGAAATTGAAAGCAAATAATAAAACAAACTTCGATTATTTCTTTTGTATTGTCTCACCATTTATTTTACAATTTAGTTTGCAGTTTAGGCACCATACTATTTTTCCATTCAGCAAAATCGCCTGCAATGATGTGTTTTCGGGCTTCACGAACTAACCACAAATAAAAACTAAGATTATGTGCAGTGCTAATCATAGCAGCCAAAATCTCTTCACTTCTGTTTAAATGATGTAAATATGCTTTTGTATAATATCTACTATATTCACTTTCAGATGTTGCATCAATGGCACTAAAATCAGTACCCCATTTTTTGTTTTTGATATTGATGATTCCATTAGGTGTAAACAAGCCTCCATTACGGGCATTACGGGTTGGCATTACGCAATCAAACATATCAATTCCTAATGCAATACATTCCAATAAATTGGCAGGAGTACCTACACCCATTAAATATCGAGGCTTATCGGTGGGTAAAATAGCACAAACTTTATCCGTCATTTCATACATCATTTCAGCAGGCTCACCTACTGAAAGCCCACCAATGGCATTGCCTTCACGATTTTTTGAAGCAATATATTCAGCCGATTGAATGCGCAAATCAGTATATACACTTCCTTGAACGATAGGAAATAAAGATTGATGATAACCATACAACGGTTCCGTATTATCAAATCTTTCAATACATCTATCCAGCCATCTATGCGTCATGTGCATTGATTTAGTAGCGTATTTTTTTTCGCAAGGATAAGGCGTACATTCATCAAAAGCCATAATGATATCGGCACCAATTTTACGTTGAATATCCATCACACCTTCGGGTGAAAACATGTGTCGGCTTCCATCAATATGCGATTGAAAAGTAGCACCTTCCTCTTTTAATTTACGGCGATGTGCTAATGAATATACTTGATAACCACCACTATCAGTAAGTATGGGTTTATGCCAACCCATAAATTTATGCAAGCCACCAGCCTGTTGCAGCACATCTGTATTTGGCCTAAGGTATAAATGATAGGTATTTCCTAAAATAATTTCAGCTTTTACGGTATTTAGTAAATCATGCTGAAACATTGCTTTTACAGTACCTGCAGTGCCTACAGGCATAAAAATAGGCGTTTCAATTTTGCCATGATCCGTTTCAACAACGCCTGCCCTAGCCTTGCTTTTACTATCAACATTATGTAGTGTAAATTTCATGATTTATAAAATAGTTTGCGAAGGTATCAAATTTTAGTTTTGCTACATGAATCTAATTGATTGGAATTTGGTTTGGCTTTACACATTTTACACTTTCATTGGTGTTACAAGTGTTCAAGTAATTTAT
Source organism: Bacteroidota bacterium (assembly GCA_041165265.1). GTDB lineage: Bacteria > Bacteroidota > Bacteroidia > Chitinophagales > CAIODY01 > CAIODY01. The sequence continues at coordinate 1,484 of JBEANU010000204.1, forward strand.
TATTTATTTTTTTTTAGTAGAATTATTTTCATCAAAAAAAGGAAAAATGACGAAGCTAATTCGCAACCTGTAAGCATTATTATTTGTGCTAAAAATGAATTAGAAAATTTACAAAAAAACTTGCATGCCATACTTGAACAAAACTACCCACAGTACGAAGTAATATTGGTAAATGATAATTCGCAAGATGGCAGCAACGATTTGCTTTGTCATTTAAAAGCGCAATATCCGCATTTAAAAGTGATAGATATTTTGCAAGAATCACGAACATTTAAAGGCAAAAGATTAGCATTAAGTTTAGGATTAAAAAGCGCAAAATATGATTGGTGTTTGCTTACTGATGCTGATTGTGCGCCAGCCGGAAGCAATTGGTTATATACCATGCAGCGCAATTTTAAACCTAATAAAGAAATTGTAATTGGCTATGCACCGTACTACAAACAAAAAGGATTTTTAAATAAATGCATTCGTTTTGAAACTTTTTTTACCGCATTTCAGTATATCAATTTTTCATTGAGTGGCTTACCTTATATGGGCGTTGGTAGAAATATGGCTTACCGAAAAAAATTATATTTTGATAGCAAGGGTTATATCTCAACATCAAACACGGTTTCAGGTGATGATGATTTGTTTATTAATAAAGTAGCTACTTCAAAAAATACAACAGTTGAAATTGATGCATCTACATTCATGTATTCAAATCCTAAATTAACTTGGGAACATTGGTTTATTCAAAAGCGCAGGCATATTAGCACCGGCAATAAATACAAAAAAGGACATCAATTTTTATTGGGTTTACAAACAGCTACTCATTTTTTATTTTATTTTTTATTAGTGATATTATTAGTAGTAAAATTTCAATGGATGATAGTATGCATTTTGTTTGGCGTAAGATTTTTACTTCAAGCCATTGATTATGCTGTAGCTATGCGAAAATTAAAAGAAGCGGATTTATTTTGGTTATTTCCAATATTTGATATTTTATTAATAATATACCACATTGCTTTATTACCATCAATGATTAAAAAACCTAATACACAATGGAGATAAATCCGAATCATTCAGATAGGGCTAAAGAAGATTATGAACTAATACAACTTGCTATGGCTGGCACTTCGCAGGCATATGAAAAATTATTGGTGCGTTACAAAGATTCAGTGTACTACATGGTTTTAAAATTTGTACACAACCGTGATGATGCTGAAGATATTACTATTGAAACCTTTGGTAAAGTATTTAATAAATTAGAACAATACAAAGCTGATTATGCTTTTAGTACCTGGTTGTATCGTGTTGCTACCAACAATGCTATTGATTTTATTCGAAAGAAAAAAATTGAAACTTTATCCATTCACTCTCCTTTGAATGATGAAAAAAACAAAGATCATTCACATAATATTCCTAGTGAAACGCCTGACCCTGAAGAAGTGTATATCAAAAAACAACGAGCTGATAATTTACGACTTACCCTTAGCAAACTAAATGTAAAATATCGTTTGTTGATTGAAAAAAGATATTTTGATGAACTAAGCTATGAAGAAATTGCTAATGAAATGAATATGCCCCTAGGTACTGTTAAAGCTCAATTATTCAGAGCTAAAGAATTATTGTATGCCATTTTAAATAATGGTCATCATTAATAAATCTTGCGGATTGTTCTGCTAAAAAATTATACTATTGTAATTGCTCTTTCAAGCGATGCAAGTATTTTTTCTTGAAATAAAATTCTTTTATTTTTTCAAATTGATGGGGTTCAAAATTTGAAATATCATTAGCTAATAACTCTAATTTGATGGATTCATAAAACTCAGTTTCAAACTGATTAATTGTAGCTATAATTTTATTTTTATTTTCAATATTCGTGTTATCATCAAAGTCCATCATGCCTTCATTCAACTCCATCATCTCCATTAAAAACATATTGGGCAATTGATATTTTTCATCATCCACCAAAATATTTTTTAATTGAAGTACATATTGCATGCGCTTATCAAAATTGGAAAGCGTTTTAAATGCATTAGTATTTTCGGTTGAAAACTCTAATGCACTATTTTTTTCAAGAAGTGATGATTGCGTAAAATAATCAGGATGATATTTTTTACTTAATTCAAAATATTTTTTTTTTACCTCCGCCAAATTTACCTGAAATGAAATGGGTAAATCATATAATTCAAAGTAATTCATAACTCCTATTACTTAATAAAATTACGATAAACATCATTTAAATTTGCATATAACATTAAGCCCAAAAGTATTGCCATACCTACATATTGTGCATATTCAAGTACTTTTACACTTGGCTTCCGTCTAAATATCATTTCGTATAAGCAGAACATGGCATGACCGCCATCTAATGCAGGAATTGGCAATACATTCATAAATGCTAATATGAGTGATAAAAATGCAGTGAACGACCAGAACGTATACCAATCGCCCCATGTGCCTGGCATTACTTTGCCAATGCTGATAAAGCCACCTACGTTTTCACTAGCTTTTACTTCGCTTTTACCAAATAATGATTTGAAGATTTGGTTCAAGCCTTTCATATAGCGTTGCACTGTAAGTATCGATCTATCAATGCCTGCTGGTAAAGCTTCAAAAAAAGTGTACGTTTTTACTCTGAATTTTAAATCTGAAGTATCAGAAAGTTGAACACCTAATGTTCCGCTTTCAGATACTAAAACATCTTTTTCAAGTACAGTATTATTGCGTAGTATGCCTAATTTTATTGTTTTGTTTTTAAATTTTGGTAGTTCGGCTTTTACTTCATCAATAAATATTTTTTCGGTTCCGTTTACTGTTACTACTCTATCCCCTTGCTTTAAATCAGCTTTGGCAGCACCAGTGCCAGCCTGCACATTTCCTATAATAAATTTTCTTCGAGGTTCAATAAAGCCTTCATTTTTGCTATGAACTAATTTACCAATAATGCCTTCAGGTATTTTTACATTCATAGGTATACTATCACGAATAATGGCAATTGAATGAGCATTATTTAAAATAATTTGCCCTGCAATGGCGTCGAAATTTTCAACCACAACACCTTCCACGTTTACAATTTTATCGCCCGTTTTCAAACCCATTTGCTGCCCAATTGAATCAGCATAAATTCCGTATTTTAAGTTTTCTGTAGGAATATAAGCATCACCCCATTTAAACATAATGAACCAATAAATTAATACTCCTAAAACAATATTTACAAATACACCGCCCAGCATTACTATTAATCGTTGCCAAGCTGGTTTGCTTCTAAACTCCCATGGTTGCTCAGGTTGAGCCATTGTTTCTTTATCCATGCTTTCATCAATCATTCCATTGATTTGTACATAACCACCCATCGGAAACCAGCCTAAACCCCATTCAGTATCTCCTATTTTCTTTTTAAAAATTGAAAACTTTAAAACATTTTGTAAGGGGAATAAAAAATCAAAAAATAAGTAAAATTTATCAACTCTTATTTTAAACCATCGTGCAGTTAAGTAATGCCCCATTTCATGTAAAAAAACTAAAATAGATAACGACATTAACAAATGAATAATCTTAATCAATACTTCCATTATTGGGCTTATAATTTTTATTTGTAAATAATTTCTTTTGCCATCATGCGGCTTTCAACATCAGCATTAACATAATCTTGTAAAGTTGGTTTTTCGATGTAGGCTATTTTTTGCATACAAGTTTCAATCACATCTGTCATTTGTAAAAAACCAATTTTATCTTTTAAAAATGCTTCCACAGCTATTTCGTTGGCGGCATTCATAATACAAGGCATGTTTCCACATTTGTTCATGGCTTCAAAAGCAAGTGCAAGATTACGAAAAGTTTTGCTATCGGGCTTTGTAAATGTTAAGGAAGGATAATTTAAAAAATCAAATCTCGGAAAATCACTTTTAATTCTATCAGGATAAGCCAATGCATATTGTATGGGCAATTTCATATCGGGCAATCCCATTTGGGCTTTCATGCTGCCATCTTCAAATTGTACAATGCTATGAATTATGCTTTGTGGATGCACAATTACATCTATTTGATTAGGTTGTAAATGAAATAACCATTTGGCTTCAATCACTTCTAATCCTTTATTCATCAACGATGCAGAGTCGATAGTTATTTTTGCACCCATTGTCCAATTAGGATGTTTTAAGGCTTGTTCTTTTTTTACATGTTGTAAAAATTCTCTATCTTTTCCTAAAAACGGACCACCACTTGCAGTTAGATAAATTTTTTCAATTTTATTATTCCATTCACCAGCCAAACATTGAAAAATGGCTGAATGTTCACTATCAACAGGATAAATATTTACACCATTTTCTTGTGCTAATTGAGTGATTAATTTTCCTGCCACCACTAATGTTTCTTTATTAGCTAATGCAATATTTTTTTTCGATTTAATGGCGCTGATGGTTGGTTTTAAACCTGCATAACCTACCAAAGCAGTTAATACAATATCAATTGAATCCATCTGCACCACTTGTTCCAACGCACTTTCCCCTGCAAATACTTTTACAAAATCATCTTTCAATGCATCTTTTACCAATTGATATTTTGACTCATCGCCAATTACGACTGCATTAGGTTTAAATTTTTTTGCTTGTTGAATTAATAATTCGGCATTAGAATTAACTGTAAGTACTTCTACACAAAATTTATCAGGATTTTGTTCCATCACTTCTAAGGCTTGTGTGCCAATGCTGCCGCTGCTACCGAGTATGGCTATATGTTTTATTGTTGATGACAAAATTTGAAGATTATAAATTACGCTGAATTTTAAAAATATAAATTATTTCTTTTACTTTTTTCTTGATAAAAAAGTAACAAAAAATCAAGGCTCTATTATTTTTTTGGAAAAACTTAATCCAATGAATTTCTGCAAGCGCAATAATGCTGAAAAAAAGTTAGCTTTATTTTAAGATGGTTTGTCAGCTCTATTGCGCTTTACTCAAAAGCTAAACACAATTCATTGAATTTGTTTTTCTGCAAAAAAATAATAATGCCACTAAACCTTTGCTAATCAGAAAAACACTTACCATCATTTAGTGAATAAATATCCTCAGAAGAATCTTTTAAAAAATCAAAAGCAGGATTTGTTGAAACACTTGCCATCCAAAGCTTTTCATCCTCTATATCATTATCATCATTAACCAAAATTAACATCCTTACTTTGCTTCTTTTTTTATGTAATGGATAATCAATTTTCAAATGACCTTTGCTGTCGGTAATAGAATTAATTTCAATTGCTTGCATGTTTCAAATTTCGGAAATATTATTAGAAAAAACGAATATTTTTTAGTGTTTAAATTCAGATAATTCATCAGCAATTTTTCTGTCGTTGCTTAATCGAGGTACTTTATTTTGTCCGCCCAATTTACCAATGCTTTTCATATAATTAATAAAAGCATTTTTTTGAAGCGGCGTAATCACAAGGGTTTTAAGAATATTTCCCGTAATTAAATCATCATAATAAATATTCAGTTTACGCATTTTTATATCTACCAATTCTGCAAATTTTTGTACATCATTCGGCTGATTATCAAACTCAATCAACCATTCATGATAAGGCAATCCATTATCAGGGTTTACTTGTGGCGCAACTGTAAATTCAACAATTCGTATATTGTTTTCTAAAGCAGTTTGCATCAAAGCTTTTTCTACTTCTTCGGCAATTACGTGTTCACCAAATGCACTTATAAAATGTTTTATTCGCCCTGTAACTACTATCCTATAAGGATTTGTGCTTACAAATTTTATTGTATCGCCAATTACATAACCAAACAAACCAGCATTTGTATTTAAAACAATGGCATAATTCACTCCTATTTCAACATCTTTTAAACTAATGCGTTTTGCATTTTTATTTTGAATATCATTTGGTAATGCAAATTCATAAAATATTCCAGCATTTGTATTCAACAATAAGCCAGGTTCTTCTTGAGAATCCTGAAACGCAATAAAACCTTCGCTTGCAGGATAAGTTTCAATGGTATCAATTCTTTTACCAATTGATTCAAAAAGTTTTTGACGATAAGGCTCAAAATTTACACCGCCATAAACCATTACAGAAAATTTACTGAACAATTCGCCAATTTTCTTTCCGCTTCGTTTTTCTAATTCATCAAAATACATTTGTGTCCATGGCGGAATGCCGCTAATCAAAGTCATGTTTTCATCTATCGTTTCATCACAAATTAATTGCAGTTTTTGTTCCCAATCTTCAATGCAATTAGTGGTGTATGATGGCAATTGATTTTTACGCAAATAATATGGTACATGATGATTTACAATACCTGAAAGCCGCCCTGTCGGTATTCCTCCAACTCTTTCTAACTCTGGTGAACCGCTTAAAAAAATCATTCTACCATCAGCAAACTGCGTATTGCCCGTTTCGTTCATGTATAACAACAGTGCATTTCGGGCTGCATTAATATGATTTGAAATTGAATCTTTAGTAATAGGTAAATATTTTACACCACTGGTTGTACCACTTGATTTTGCTAAATAAATCGGTTTACCAGGCCACAAAACATTTTGTTTTCCTTCTTTAATTTGTTCGATAAAAGGTTTTAAATCTTCATAATCAACTAACGGAATATTGCTTACAAAATCAGCGTATGTTTTTATGGAAGAAAAATTATGTTGCTTACCAAATACTGTATTGGTGGCCTTTTTAATCAAATTTTTTAAAATTTCATCTTGATGAACAACGGCATTTTCTTTATCTCGTTTTACCTGACGAGCCACATA
>JBEANU010000205.1:0-4874 GCA_041165265.1 Bacteroidota bacterium
TACCAATATTCATCACTTAAAGCTAATGAGCTGTACACTAATTCAGGTGTTACTTTACTATCTGTTTGAATAAGGTTTTTAAAATAATATTTTTCATACGATGTTGGATTTCGTAAATAAAATCTAACATAAGTATCTGTTATAAATTTATCTATATCTGCATTCATGGTAGCCGCAGTGGGTAGTTTTACGGATGTTGAATTCATATAATTACTCACCAACATTTCAGTAATAATATTTTTATCACCTTTGGCTAAATATAAAATAGATAATTCATTTAACTCTTGTGTTGTGATTGCTTTTTGAAATAAATCAGCATATAAAATACTGATAAATTGAGTTGGCGTTTTGATTCTTTTTTTATCAGCCGCTGATTGATATACAGGTATTTTACCTACGTCATAAATGATGTTATCATAAATTTTATCCTGTACAATTTGTTTTTTACAAGAAGCCGTAACTATAAGCAGTAAGCCAATAATAAAGTAATTTCGAGCAACAGTAAATTTAGAAACCTGCATATTCTTTACTTTTTAAAATTGATTTAATAAGGCCTATATAATTTTTAGTAACTGAAAGTTGAGTTAAATGATAATTAAGCTCTGTATCAGTTGGTTTTCGTAATAAATAATTGGTGTAGGCAGTTGTAATTAACCCTTCATAAAAAGCATCGCAATGGGTAACAATATTTGCAAAATCGCCTTTGCAATTACCACTTTGTAAAAATAAAATCATTGGGTTTAAACCATTAATCATACCTATACCCTGATTCAGTTCGTAGCTGGTAGGTAATCTGTAATACAAATTTTCAAAACTTGCTTTCACATAATTTTCAGCACCCATATTTATTTCATCATAAAAATAGTTATAAATAAATCGACGGTAAAATTCATTAATATCAATTGTATTATTTTTTAGTAATGAATCAGCAGTTGCCAATTGTTGCAATTTATCAACCTCAATTAATAATGCATTGGCTGAAACTGTATCTTGATTTTGAAGATTAAATGAAACTAAATAAGTGTAAAAATTAATTTGATCTATCACATCTTGTTTGCCTGTTGAGTTAAGCATATTGCCTGATGTTTTTAAAAATAATTGAGTATAAAATTCATCAGTAATGAGCAAATTATTTATCAATGTATCACGACTTTCATCAGATAAATTATGGGTAGTTAAAAATATTGTTGATTGAATTAAATCATTATTATCAGCTTCTTTGCCTAATACATCAACATAAATTTTATTAATGTATGATTGTATTTTTATTGTTGAAACCCCATTGTAGTAAGGCAAAAGGTTACCAACAATTACATGATTTTCATGTACTGTTTCATGCTTAATTTTTTTACATGAATGTATTGCTAATGTACAAACCAATAAAAAGAAAATTTTTATTCGCATAGTTTATTTTATGTTTTCAAATTTAAAGAAAAATGATTACAAAAAATTTATTTTTTAGCATGAATAATTAGCCTATCAGATGTATGAACATCAAATTTGTTAAGATGATAATCACCAAAAATACTTTCAATTTTAAAATTTTGTTGATGCAAAAGTTGCTGAAAATCAGCTAATAAAAAACCTCTTACTTTTTCATGCGAAATAAATTTTTTATCGCCATCAATCACTTCAGTTGATTTGTGAAAAAAACCATTTTTAAAATAGGAGCTAATATTAAATTGAATATTTTCTTTTTCAATGGTTCGATTTGGAATTAAATTTAGTTTTGACTTTTCAGTATTTAAAAAATCAATCATCAAGCTACCATTAGGTTTTAGGGCAGTATGCATGGCTTTAAATTGTTTTACATCATCAGTAGGTTTTTCAAAATAACCCATGCTTGTAAAAAAACTAAATACAAAATCAAAATTGTTGGCACTTAAAACATGGCGCATATCATGTTCGTAAAAATGCAATGAGTTTGTTTCAAATTGCTTTGCATCATTAATGCTATTATTGGATAAATCAACGCCTGTAACATCATAGCCCTTTGCATTTAAATATTTTGAATGCCTACCTTTACCGCAAGCCAAATCAAGCATTGTAGCATTTTTGCAAGGATTTAAGTACGCTAATAGATTATCAATAAATTTTTGGGCCTCATCATCATTGCGATGATTATATAATATGTGATAATATTTGCTGTTGAACCAATCTTTAAACCACTCCATAAAATTGTATTTGTACAAAAGTAGTTGTTTGAAAAGATATTCGTTTTGGTAACTAACAATTTTTATTTTTGCAATTCAAATTTTTTTTTGACATCATGAAAAAACTCAATTACTTTATCTATTTCTTAATTTTACTTGTTCCTATTGTATTAGTTATTACAAGTTGTAGTAAGAAAAAAAAGTATAAGTTAAGCGGCATCATTTATAATGAATGTAATGAACCTGTTGGTGAAACTACTATTGATATACGCCAACGCAGTACAGCATTTGTTGATTATACAGGTGGTTCAGTGAAAACCATTAAAACTAATAAGGATGGTACTTTTGAATATAGTTATAAAACTTTAGATAATGGGGCAACCCCGTTGGCTATATTTGCTGGAACGGCGGCTGATGCAACTTTGCTAATGAGCGGAATACCAACTAATAGTGATGAAGTTGTAAATATTTATTTAAAAAAATCAGTGAACTTAACTTTTACATTAAACTTTGATACATTTCCAATTCCCAAAGGCGATACCTTGTACACTAAGCATGATACCTTGTATTTAGGCGGTCATCAATTTGTAGGAACGTTTCATAACGGACAAGTATTAGGACCAATTGTTGAACAGCAAGATGTAAATTTTTATGGATGGGAGAATAAAGTGTATTCCGTTTGTTGGGGAATCAGATTGCCTGATTATTTAAAAAGCTTGATTTCATTAGGCAGATATAATGAATATAAAGTGATAAGATATAAAATGTTGGATTGCGATATGAACACCAACATTAATATTCCGTTAAAGTAACATAATGATTTAATTTTTCAAATCAATAATTGTTTGAGTTGGGTTGCTTGAGCCAAAAACACTATTGCCGGCAACTAAAACTGTAGCACCACAATTAATAATTTTTTGTGCATTATTTGTATCTACTCCGCCATCTACTTCAATTATTGCATTTGATTTTTTTAACTCAATTAAATTTTTACAAGCCTTAATTTTTTCAAAAGTATTTTCAATAAACCGTTGCCCACCAAAACCAGGATTTACACTCATAATTAACACAACATCTACTTCAGTAATTATATCAGATAAAACCTGAACGGGTGTGTGTGGGTTTAATGCTACACCAGCCTTCATTCCGGCTTTTTTAATGGCTTGAATACTACGATGTAGATGAATGCTATTTTCAAAATGTATAGTTAATCCATCGGCACCACTATCTTTAAATTCTTGAATATAAGCATCGTAACTATTAATCATTAAATGTACATCAATATACTTATTAGTGGCTTTTCGTAAGGCTTTTAGTAATGGAAAACCAAAACTAATATTGGGTACAAATACACCATCCATTACATCAAAATGAAACCATTCAGCTTCACTTTTATTTATCATTTCAATATCAGTTGATAGATTTAAAAAATTGGCTGATAAAAGTGATGGAGCTATTATTGTTGACATAATTAATATATTATTGATGGCAAAATTACAATAATAAAATTCGATTTTTACATTTGCTAAACCAACAATTATTTATGTCTTTTTTTAAAGATTATGTGAGCCAACTTTCAACTATTTATGATAGGAGCGAAGCTGAAGCTATTACGCATTTAGTGTTTCAAAACTTGTTGAACACCACATCAAAAATTAGTTATATTAATATTGATTTGATACAAATTACTGAACGCAGTTTGTTTGCCAACTTTCAAAATACATTGTATAGGTTGATGGCAAATGAACCGATACAGCATATTATTGGTAAAATGTACTTTGGTGAATTTGAAATTGATGTGAATAGAAATGTATTAATTCCTAGGCCTGAAACGGAGGAGCTTGTATTTTTAATGCAACAAAAAATAAATGGGCAAAGTAATATTTCAGTGATGGATTTGTGCACGGGTAGTGGTTGTATAGCAATTGCATTAGCGGCTAAAAATAAATCTGCAAAAATTTATGCTTTAGAGAAAAGTAAAAAAGCACTTGAAGTTGCTACGAAAAATGCTGTTCAGAACAAGGTTGAAATTAATTTTATTGAAGCCGATATTTTTAGTTGGCAATCTAATTTGCAGTTTGATTTTATGGTAAGCAATCCGCCCTATATTAAGTGGCATGAAAAACAAAAAATGCAGGCGAATGTATTGCTGTATGAACCAACAATGGCTTTGTTTGTAGCGAATGAAAATCCTTTACAATTTTATAAAAAAATTAAAGAAATTGCTATTAATAATTTAAAAATTGGTGGTGAAATTTTTCTAGAAATTAATGCAGCGTTAGGTTATGAAACTGAAGAATTATTTACAGATAATAATTTTTCGGCACAACTAATACATGATATGTACTTGAAACCAAGATTTGTGTTTGCAAAAAAAATAAAGTGAATAAATTACCAATTGCTTTTAATAATATTTAAAATGGCACATTCAATTGGTCGGTCAGTGGTTTCAACCACTCTACCCAACATTCTTCCATTTCTAAAAATAATAAATGTAGGTACTTTATCAACGTGCATGGCTTGTGCAACGCCATCTTCGCTTGTTTTATCTCTATCTAATAAATAAAGTGTTACATCGTTTCCAGTAAATTCTGCTTCATTCATTGCCTTGTAAAATTTGGGTAATAAAATTTTTGTATCATCACACCATGTACCACCAAAGGCAAAAATGTAAATATCGTTTCTCCATTTTTTTAATTCTTTAATCGTATCAGCGTTTGG
>JBEANU010000206.1:0-7007 GCA_041165265.1 Bacteroidota bacterium
ATTTTATGAGTGCAGCCTCACAATTAGTCAATTTTCATCAAAATATGCTTCATCAAAAAACATTATTAGTATCTACAACGCAGGTGTATCATGAATTTGGAGGTGGTAAGCCAGATGCAGGTGCCATTAGAGATATGATGAAAACATTTTATAAAGCGGCCGGAAACGACACATCAAAAATGCCCAAATATTTATTGTTGATGGGTGATGGCTCGTATGATAATAGAAATATTATTTCAGGCAATACTGCCTATATACCTACTTATGAAAGCGCTAGCAGTATTGCAAAAGCAAGTTCATTTACATCAGATGATTTTTATGGATTATTGAGTAATAATGAAGGAGAAAATATTGAAAATGGTGGGCAATTGTTAGATATTTCAATAGGTAGAATTCCTTGCAAAACAGCGCAAGAAGCCAATCAAGTAGTAGCAAAAATTTTGAATTACAAATCCGCCAATTCATTTGGTAATTGGCGCAATGCCATCACATTTGTTGCGGATGATGAAGATCAAAATACACATATTGATGCTGCTGATAATTTTGCAAATTCAATTACAATTGCACACCCCGAATTAAATATAGATAAAATTTATTTTGACTCTTATAAACAAGTTGAATCATCATCTGGTGCTCGATATCCTGATGTGCATGATGCCATTATTCGAAAAATTGAAAGTGGTACAAATGTAATGAACTACACAGGGCATGGCGGTGAAGGCGGTTGGGCACATGAACGAGTATTTGAAACACCTGATATTAATAAATTAGAAAACGAAAACAAGCTTACACTTTTTATAACAGCTACTTGCGAATTTTCAAGATTTGATATTCCGGAAATGGTAACTGGTGGTGAAGCATTATTGCTGAATCCTACTGGTGGTGCTATTGCATTGTTCACAACCGTACGATTAGTATATACAGGCGGCAATGAAGAAATTAATAGAAATATTTATAAATACTTTTTTAATAAAAATGCCGATGGCTCACATTTAACTTTAGGTGAAGTTTTTAGATGGGCAAAAAATGCAACATCGGCTGATGAAAATAATAGAAAATTTACTTTGTTAGGCGACCCAGCCCTTACACTCAATTTTCCTGAATTTAAAATAAAAAATTTAACCATCAACAAAAAAAATATTGCTAACGATACCCTTAAAGCATACGGTAAATATACCATTACAGGCGAAGTAACTGATTTGCAAAATAATTTATTAAACAATTTTAATGGCGTTGTATATCCCACCATATTTGATAAAACTATAACCGTATCAACCTTGGCTAATGACCCCTACCCAAAATATGTAGGTGGTAGTAAAATTAAAAACTATGGATTACAAAAAAATGCAGTGTACAAGGGCAAATCAAGCGTTAAAAACGGAAAATTCAGTTACACTTTTATTGTACCCAAAGATATTTCATACACAGTTGGTAAAGGCAAATTCAGCTATTACTCAAATGATAATTTAACTGATGCAAGCGGCTATGATGGCGCATTAAATGTAGGCAGTTATGCTGATTCAATAATTAAAGATAAACAAGGCCCTGTGATTAAGGCTTATATGAATGATTTAAAATTTGCAAATGGTGGAAGCACCAACAATAATCCAATTTTAATAGTAAAACTGCAAGATGCTAGTGGTATTAACACGGCCGGAAATGGCATTGGACATGATATTACAGCAGTTTTAGATAATGATACTAAAAACACAGCATCATTAAATGATTTTTATGAAAGCGATTTAGATAGTTATCAAAAAGGCAGTTTGCGTTATCCTTATAAAAATTTAAGCACGGGCAAACATACGCTACGATTAAAAGCTTGGGATGTGTACAATAATTCAAATGAATTAGAAATTGAGTTTTATGTAACACAACAATCTGAAATGGCATTAACGCATGTTTTTAATTACCCCAATCCATTTACCACAAAAACAAAATTTTTATTTGAACACAATATGCCTGGCGAACAATTATCAGTAAGCATTACCATATTTACAATTACTGGCAAAGCCATTAAAACTATTCGTGAAAATGTAATAACTGAAGGCTTTAGAAGCGATAGTATTGAATGGGATGGATTAGATGAATTTGGCGATAAAATAGGCAGAGGTGTTTACTTTTATAAACTCACTGTAAAAAATAATTCAGGGCTATCACATACTAAAATGGAGAAATTAGTAGTTCTATAGTTCTATAGTTCTATTTAAGTTGATTTACCTATTTAATTACGTGTATCAAACTTCATATAGGATTAAAAAGAAATACTATTTTTACAATCTCAATAACCACACAATCTATAATAAATTGAAAAAGATTTTTTTATCCGCCTCTATTGCAATGTTTTCAGTAGGAATGAGTTTCGCTCAATCATCCCTAAAAACATCTGACATTAACACCATTAATACCGCAGTGCCTTTTTTACGCATATCGCCTGATGCACGTTCAGGAGCTATGGGCGATGTAGGTATCGCACTTTCACCCGATGCAAGTTCAACTTATTGGAACGCTTCAAAATTAGCATTTGCTGAAAAAAATATGGGTGTTGCAATTACCTATACTCCTTGGTTAAAGCAATTAGTGAATGATATTTATTTAGCTCATTTAAGTTTTTATAAAAAAATTGATAAAAATCAAACTGTAGCCACTTCATTGCGTTATTTTTCATTAGGCTCAATTCAATTTACCGATGCTCAAGGAAACAATCTTTCAAATTATTCACCAAAAGAATTTGCTTGGGATGTATCGTACGCAAGATTATTATCAAAACACTTATCAATATCACTTTCAGGGCGATATATCTTTTCAAATTTAGCATCAGGCTTTGAAGTTTCAGGCGTTCAAATTACGGCTGCAAAGGGCGCTGCTGCCGATTTAGGGTTGTTCTACAAAAAAAATGTTAAGTTAGGTAAAAATACTAAAGGCACTTGGGCATTAGGCGCTAACCTATCTAATTTAGGTACTAAAATTAGTTATACCAGATCAGCGGCTAACAAGGATTATTTACCTGCTAATTTAGGCATTGGTACTGCTTTGAAAATGGATTTTGATAAATACAATTCATTGGAATTAGCTTTAGATATTAATAAATTATTAGTGCCAACGCCTGATACCACATCTACACAAGATTATAAAAAATATTCACCATTTGCAGGCGCCATGAAATCATTTAACGATGCACCTGGAGGAATGAAGGAAGAAATGAAAGAATTTTATATGTCGTTAGGTGCTGAATATTGGTATAATAAACAATTTGCTGTTCGTACAGGTTTGTTTTATGAAGACCCTACCAAAGGAAATAGAATGTACGCTACGGTTGGCGTTGGTGTAAAATATAATGTATTTGGGATGAACTTTTCATACTTAGTGCCGGCTTTCCGACGTAATACCGTAAACGGACGCAGCCCTTTAGATAATACTTTACGATTTAGTTTGTTATTTGATTTAGATGCATTAAAGGCTGACGAAGGCGCTCCGGCAACTTTGTAAAAAAAATATTTTTAAAATAAATAAAGGCGAAACAAATTTGTTTCGCCTTTATTATTTAGCACCATTCAAAATTTCAATACCACTTGAAGTGCCAATACGGTTTGCACCAGCTTCAATAAATGCAAGGGCTTGTTCGTAGGTTTTTATTCCGCCGCTTGCTTTAATATGAATATTTTTAGGCAATGATTTTCGCATTAATTGCACAGCTTCAATGGTGGCATGTTTTTCAGCATAACCTGTTGATGTTTTTACAAAATTTACTCCTGCATCAGCACATAATTTACAAGCCAACACAATTTGTTCATCACTCAAAATTCCTGATTCAATAATCACTTTTACTATGCTGCCTCTATCAAAACAAATTTCGTTTAAAAAGCATAATTCGTTTAATACAAAATTGGTATTGCCATTTATCAAATCACCAATATTCATTACTATATCCAACTCATCAGCGCCGCTGCCAATAGCCATTTCAACCTCAGTGGCTTTAGCTTCGGTATGATTATAACCAAACGGAAAACCAATTACTGTACACACTTTTATGCCCGATTTTTCAGTTTCGGTTTTTGCCAACTCAACATAACTTGGCGGAATACAAACCGATGCAAACCGATGCTGATTGGCTTCATCACAAAGTTTTTTTATCTGCCCAATAGTAGCAGATGGTTTTAATAAAGTATGATCGATGTAACGAGCTAAAAGAGATGATGTCATGAAAAAATTATGTTTTAAAATGTGTTGTAAAGGTAAGCTTGGTTTTAATTTATTTTGATTGAATGCCAATATTAACGCCGAGTTGAATTGTAGGGAAAATTCGTGCTTTAAAACTGTTTACTAAATAAATACCGTTAAATTCTTCTGAGTAAACACCCCAATCCCTTTTTATCACAGGAAATTGTTTGTCATCTGGAACATAGACATACTTCACATATTTAATTCGAAGTCCTACTCCACCAAAAACATCAATAAAAAAGTGTCTTATATTAATTCTTTTATTTGCTAAAGTCTGAATACAAAAAACTTTGTAATTATATTTTTCAAAATAGTAAAGATTATAGTTGGTGTTATTGAAAAAAGTTTGTCTTGTGCTTGGGTTATCATAGTAATCATCGTATCGTTTATAAAAACCAAATAGTTCTAAAAACATAGGATTTCGTTCTGATGAAAGTTTCATAATATATCCCAATCCTATTTTAAAATTTCTATTTCCCGTATATTGCCCATAAATATCGAATCCTTTTGCTCTTTGTGCATATTCGTATTGAAATTTTGGAACAAAAAATGAACCCAATATTTCAACACTATTATTTTTCGATACCATCTTTTCAATCTGTATCCTAAATTCCCCATAAACAAAGGGTTGTAAAGCATTTATCTTCAACGCCCAACCATTTTTTAATGAAAAATGATAAGACACAGAATCTTGTTTGTTTATCTTATTTGATTGACAAAAAGCTGATAAACCAACGAAGCAAAAAAGGAGAAGTAATAAATGTTTTTTCATTCAGCTTTATTGTTTGTGATTAGTTTGTTCTAAAGATGTTTTCTAATCTAAATTTAAAAATACATGTTTATTTTACTCTGACTCAATATTTTCTTATTAGTTTGATTCTTTATAAATTCAACCTTATTTTTGTATCATGAATTTAAGTTTACTTATTACAATTGATAACGAAATACTTGGCGGTCAGCCGGTATTTAGCGGAACCCGTGTTCCAATTGAAACATTGTTCGACCATTTAGAGTTGGGCATTTCGTTAGATGATTTTTTAGAAGATTTTCCAACGGTAAGCAAACAACAAGCAGTAGCTGTATTGGAAGCTGCAAACAAACTTTTAACTTCTAAAAATCTTGAGCAACTTTATGCGGCTGTTGCTTGATGAAAATTTACCCAAAAGGTTAATGTCTGATTTTTTAGCCCATGAGGTATATACCGTTCGTGATAAAAATTGGAATGGGATTAAGAACGGTGCATTACTAAAATTAATGATTAGTGAAGGCTTTGATGCATTATTGACTTTTGATAAAAATCTTCAATACCAACAAAATTTTTCAAAATATACTATTACAGTATTTGTGTTTAACGCTCCATCAAACACTTATGAAATTTTGAACAAACTTTCACCTCAAGTAGTAGAACTATTGAATAAAGGAGAGTTGCCTTTAGGTGCAGTTGTTATAAAATAATTAAACAACAGGTTTGGGCTTTGCTTAATTAATGCAAATTTTTCTTCATTCCAATTTTTTAATTTCATTCCACATCGCATCCATTTCGGTTAAAGTCATTTCGGCTAAATTCTTGCCAGCCTTATTGGCTGCGGTTTCCATCTTACTAAATCGGTTCATGAATTTTCTGTTCGTTCGTTCCAAAGCTGTTTCCGAATCGAGGTTTAAAAATCTTGCGTAATTAATAAATGAAAATAAAACATCGCCCATTTCATTTTCCATTTCATCCATATTGTTGTTAGCCACAGCTTCTTTTAGCTCGGCTATTTCTTCTTCTATTTTATCCCATACTTGTTCTCTGGTATCCCATTCAAAACCAACTTGCTTTGCTTTTTCTTGTATGCGATGTGCCTTCACCATAGCTGGTAAGCCTTTAGGTACGCCACCTAATACAGATTTGCTGCCTTCTTTTAATTTTATTTGTTCCCAATTTTTCTTTACATCATTTTCATCATTCACTTTTACATCGCCATAAATATGTGGATGACGAACAATTAATTTTTCACATAGTTGATTTATCATTTCAGCCACCGTAAATTTATTTTCTTCTTTTGCTATTCGAGCATAAAAAACTAGGTGCAACAATACATCGCCTAATTCTTTTTTAATGTTGTCCCAATCATCATTTAATACAGCATCGGTTAATTCATACATCTCTTCAATGGTAAGCGTACGAAGTGTTTGAATGGTTTGCTTTTTATCCCATGGACATTTTTCTCTTAATTCATCCATCACGTTTAACAATCTATCAAAAGCAATTTGCGCATCAGTCATTTCAAAATATTTTTTGCGAACTTAATGAATACAATTTTACCACATAGATTTTTTTGTTTTCCTTTTTCATGTTTTATAGAAAATCTTCAACTTCAATCATTGTAAATAAATTTCAGAATAAAGAATAGATAGACAACATAGTATTGCTCCGCAATGAATACAAAATGCAGTTTTACCACAGAGAAACAGGGACACAGAGTAATTTATGAAATAATTCTCTGTGGCTTCGTGGCTCTGTGGTTCTGTGGTTCAAAAAAATTTAAAGAATACAATTTTACCACAACTTGTCCGCCTTGGGTGGATAGATTTTTTTGTGTTAGCTTTTTTATAATGAAGTTTAAATTTCAAGCTTCATTATAAAAAATAATTCTTCAGAATAAGAAAAAATAGAAAACAGAGGATTGCTCCGCAATGAATACAAAATGCAGTTTTACCACAGAGAAACAGAGGCACAGAATAATTTATGAAATAATTCTCTGTTTCTTCGTGACTTTGCGGTTCAAAAAAATTTAAAGAAT
>JBEANU010000207.1:0-8428 GCA_041165265.1 Bacteroidota bacterium
ATTCGTTATCAATACCTGCATACCCTTTATTCATCGAGCGTTTGTTCACGATAACTGTTTTTGCTTTTTCCACTTCTAATATTGGCATACCGAATATAGGAGAGGCAGGGTTTGTTTTTGCTGCAGGGTTTACAACATCATTTGCTCCTAAAATCAATACCACATCAGTAGTTGCAAATTCATCATTGGCAGCGTCCATTTCTAATAATTTATCATAGCTTACATCAGCTTCAGCTAATAATACATTCATGTGGCCTGGCATACGCCCAGCTACAGGATGAATAGCATATTTTACTTCAACTCCTTTTTCGGTTAATTGTTTTTCTAATTCATGGCAAATATGCTGAGCTTGTGCAACAGCTAAACCATAACCAGGAACTATTATTACTTTTTGAGCATAGCTCATATTAATGCCACAATCTCCAGCAGAAATTTCTTTGATTGTTCCGCCGCTTTCACCAACAATTGCAGTAGCATTTCCACCGCCACCAAATGAGCCAATAATAACATTCATTAATGAACGATTCATGGCTTTACACATTAACACCGTTAATAAAGTACCAGCAGCACCCACTAAAATTCCGCCAGTAAGCATTACCCCATTATTGTATAAAAATCCGCCGAAAGCCGCAGCCACACCAGTGAATGAGTTTAATAAAGAAATTACAACAGGCATATCAGCACCGCCAATTGGCATTACGAATGATATACCATAAATGCAAGCCATTCCGAATAATACATACATCATCATGTGTGCATTAGCAACATCGCCACTCATAGTGAAAAAGGCAACGCCAAATACAGCAACTAAAAAGAAAAGATTAAAAAATGTTTGTCCTTTGAATGAATAGTCATTTAAATTACCATTTAGTTTCAAAAATGCAATTACTGAACCTGCAAATGAAACTGTACCAATTATTAATCCTAATAAAATAATTAAAGCATGTGCTGTTAATAAGCTACCGCCTGTTGTTTCGGTTAAATGAATCAAATGTCTGAATTCAATAATTCCGATTAACCCAGCACAAATACCACCCATACCATTAAATATGGAAACCATTTGGGGCATGGCTGTCATCTGAACTTTTTTTGCAGATAAAGTTCCTAAAATAGTACCTATAATCATACCTCCAAATATCCAAGTTAAATTACTAATTCCATTTCCTGTTTCAGGGTCAATGTATAAAAAGATAGTTCCAAAAATGGCAACAGCCATTCCAATTGCAGCTACCCAATTACCTTTACGGGCAGTTTCGGGTTTTGATAACATTTTTAAGCCGATGATAAAACCAAGGCTTCCGATTAAGTAGCAAATGTTTAATAGTGCGTAATTGCTCATTTATTTATTTATTTAAAATCCAAAAATTTAAAATCCAAATCCCAATAAAAAAAATCCAAAGTTGCATTTTGAAGTTTTCCTTTTAGAAATTTTATTTGAGTTTGTTGAGAATAGCTGAAAAAATTAATCGTAATTCTTCGGCTTCGTTCAACAACTCTATTCTTTCCTTTTCTTGTTTTTCTGAATTGTCTGTCAGAATCAGATTCAACCAATATTTTGATTCTTTTGCTTCTCTTCTTGAAATTCTAATTTTCATTCTCAAATCTTGTTCGCCCAACTTTTCATTTGCCTCAATATAGTTTGCACCAACAGATGCACTGCTTCTTACCAATTGCTTGATGTACTCTAAATTGATGACGTCTTTTTTCAAAGTCATCAAAAAATCTCTTGTCTTTTTCGCAAAAACTAAGCATCTGTTTTCCAAATCATTATTCATCAAAAATTATTTTGTTGATTTTGAAATTTGGATTTTTTTCTTTTGGGATTTTTGAAATTATTTTTTCTTTTTAAACAACTCCAACATTCTATCTGTAACTACAAATCCGCCAACAACATTCAATGTACCGAACACAACTGCCAAAAATCCAAGTATCATTACCAAATAATCATCTGAAGAAGCCTTGCCCATAACGATAATTGAACCGATAATAACCACACCGTGAATTGCATTTGCACCGCTCATTAAAGGGGTGTGCAATATTGTTGGTACTTTTTCAATTACTTCAATACCAACAAAAATTGAAAGAATGATGATGTAAATCATTCGTACATTAACGTCTTCTGAAAAAATGCTTGTTAAAAATTCCATGACTAAAAGTTATTCGTTATTAAGTTATTTGTTATTATTTTTTATCACGCCAAGTCGCAAAGAAGCTTTGACGTTTTGTATTTTAATGAGCTAATTAGTATTTGTTGAATTCATTAGCACATTAGCATATTATCACATTATCACATTAGCTTGCTGCTACTTTTTCATTTGTTACTTTGCCACCATGCGTTACACAAGTTCCTTTTACCAAATCATCTTCCCAATTTAAATTAATATTGCCTTCTTTATCTATAATCAATTTTAAAAAGTTCACTAAGTTTTTACCGTATAATTTACTAGCATCCAAAGCTGTTTCAGAAGCCAAGTTCGAGTTGCCAATAATTTTAACACCATTAGTATGCACAAAAATTTGAGCATCTTTAGTGTATTCACAATTACCACCTGTTGAAGCCGCTAAATCAACAATTACGCTACCAGGTTTCATGGCATCAACTGTAGCTTTTTCAATTAATATAGGAGCTTTTCTTCCTGGTATTTGCGCAGTAGTAATAATTATATCAGCTTTTGAAGCATGTTCATGAATCTTCGCTTTTTGACGAGCAATAAATTCAGCACTTTGCTCAACCGCATATCCGCCTGCTTTTGAGGCATCGGCAGCGCCTTCCACTTCAATAAATTTTGCACCTAATGATTGACATTCTTCTTTCACTGCTGGCCGTGTATCAAATGCTTCTACTTGTGCACCTAAGCGTTTTGCTGTTGCAATCGCTTGTAAACCTGCCACACCTGCGCCTAATATCAAAACCTTTGCAGGAGTAATAGTTCCAGCAGCAGTCATTAACATCGGGAATAATTTTGGGTAGTGAGTTGCAGCTGTTACAACAGCTTTGTAACCAGCCAAATTCGCTTGTGATGAAAGCACATCCATTGCTTGTCCACGAGTAGTTCGTGGTAGCATATCCATGCTGAACAAGGTGATGCCTTTACCAGCAATGGTTTTCATTTTTGCTCCATTAAATAATGGTAAATATTGACCGAAGAGAACTGCTCCGTTTTTTAATTTGCTAAAGTCAGCCTCTTCCAATCCAGCAATGCTGATAACAATATCACTTTTTAAAACTTCGTCACGGCTTACAATTTTTGCACCAACGGTTTCGTAATCTTTATCAAAAGTTGAAGCATTATTACCTGCCTCGGTTTGTACCACAACAGCCGCATTCATTTTTATAAATGTTGCAACACTTTCAGGTAGAACAGCTACACGATTTTCGCCGGCTTGTTCTTTAAGAATTCCAATAGTCATTTTGTAAATAAGGCTGATTTAAAAAGAACTGCAAACGTAATTCAATAAATTTAAATACACAACATTTGTGAAAGCAATGAATTAAAAAAATGCAAACTGAAATTGAAGCTTCTATTTTTTGGAAGTTTAAAATTTGAAATGTACATTTGCCACTCAAAAAAAAATTAAACCAAAAATAAATTATTTTAAAATGAAAAAAATCAAATTTTTCGCTTTTGCATTAATGACTGTTTTATCAGTAGCAAGTGTTACTTATTTTAACTCTTGTAAAAAAGATCCTTGTAAGGATGTAGTTTGTAACAACGGTGGTACTTGTGTTGATGGCACTTGCTCATGCACAACTGGTTATGAAGGCACTACATGTGAAACAGAAATGAGAACAAAATATTTAGTAAGTAGTACATCATTTACAGAAGCTTGTAATGGTGGTTCAACTTATAATATGACAATCTCTAAAGGATCTTCAATAAATGAAGTTATCATTGAAAATTTAGGAAACTACTCTTGTACTTCAGGTACATACACAGTTAAAGCTACAATTAATGGCACTGTTTTAACTATTCCTAGCCAAACAGTTTGTTCAACTGTATTTAGCGGTTCAGGTACTATTGCTAATGGCAAAGTGTCTATTTCATATAAAGCAACTTATGGTACTCCATCTGTTACTGATGATTGTACTGCAGCTCAAAACTAATATTTTAGGAAAATAAAAAAAGGGGTCTTAATTTAAAAATTAAGACCCCTTTTTTATTGCACAATTTTTATCAACTTGGCAACTATCTTTCCATAAAAAAAGCCTCAATATTGAGGCTTTTTTTATGGAAAGATAGTTGCCAAGTTGATAAAAATTGTGCAATAAAAAAGGGGTCTTAATTTTTAAATTAAGACCCCTTTTTTTATTTTCCTAAAATATTAGTTTTGAGCTGCAGTACAATCATCAGTAACAGATGGAGTACCATAAGTTGCTTTATATGAAATAGACACTTTGCCATTAGCAATAGTACCTGAACCGCTAAATACAGTTGAACAAACTGTTTGGCTAGGAATAGTTAAAACAGTGCCATTAATTGTAGCTTTAACTGTGTATGTACCTGAAGTACAAGAGTAGTTTCCTAAATTTTCAATGATAACTTCATTTATTGAAGATCCTTTAGAGATTGTCATATTATAAGTTGAACCACCATTACAAGCTTCTGTAAATGATGTACTACTTACTAAATATTTTGTTCTCATTTCTGTTTCACATGTAGTGCCTTCATAACCAGTTGTGCATGAGCAAGTGCCATCAACACAAGTACCACCGTTGTTACAAACTACATCCTTACAAGGATCTTTTTTACAAGAGTTAAAATAAGTAACACTTGCTACTGATAAAACAGTCATTAATGCAAAAGCGAAAAATTTGATTTTTTTCATTTTAAAATAATTTATTTTTGGTTTAATTTTTTTTTGAGTGGCAAATGTACATTTCAAATTTTAAACTTCCAAAAAATAGAAGCTTCAATTTCAGTTTGCATTTTTTTAATTCATTGCTTTCACAAATGTTGTGTATTTAAATTTATTGAATTACGTTTGCAGTTCTTTTTAAATCAGCCTTATTTACAAAATGACTATTGGAATTCTTAAAGAACAAGCCGGCGAAAATCGTGTAGCTGTTCTACCTGAAAGTGTTGCAACATTTATAAAAATGAATGCGGCTGTTGTGGTACAAACCGAGGCAGGTAATAATGCTTCAACTTTTGATAAAGATTACGAAACCGTTGGTGCAAAAATTGTAAGCCGTGACGAAGTTTTAAAAAGTGATATTGTTATCAGCATTGCTGGATTGGAAGAGGCTGACTTTAGCAAATTAAAAAACGGAGCAGTTCTCTTCGGTCAATATTTACCATTATTTAATGGAGCAAAAATGAAAACCATTGCTGGTAAAGGCATCACCTTGTTCAGCATGGATATGCTACCACGAACTACTCGTGGACAAGCAATGGATGTGCTTTCATCACAAGCGAATTTGGCTGGTTACAAAGCTGTTGTAACAGCTGCAACTCACTACCCAAAATTATTCCCGATGTTAATGACTGCTGCTGGAACTATTACTCCTGCAAAGGTTTTGATATTAGGCGCAGGTGTGGCAGGTTTACAAGCGATTGCAACAGCAAAACGCTTAGGTGCACAAGTAGAAGCATTTGATACACGGCCAGCAGTGAAAGAAGAATGTCAATCATTAGGTGCAAAATTTATTGAAGTGGAAGGCGCTGCCGATGCCTCAAAAGCAGGCGGATATGCGGTTGAGCAAAGTGCTGAATTTATTGCTCGTCAAAAAGCGAAGATTCATGAACATGCTTCAAAAGCTGATATAATTATTACTACTGCGCAAATACCAGGAAGAAAAGCTCCTATATTAATTGAAAAAGCTACAGTTGATGCCATGAAACCTGGTAGCGTAATTGTTGATTTAGCGGCTTCAACAGGTGGTAATTGTGAATACACTAAAGATGCTCAAATTTTTGTGCATACTAATGGTGTTAAAATTATTGGCAACTCGAACTTGGCTTCTGAAACAGCTTTGGATGCTAGTAAATTATACGGTAAAAACTTAGTGAACTTTTTAAAATTGATTATAGATAAAGAAGGCAATATTAATTTAAATTGGGAAGATGATTTGGTAAAAGGAACTTGTGTAACGCATGGTGGCAAAGTAACAAATGAAAAAGTAGCAGCAAGCTAATGTGATAATGTGATAATATGCTAATGTGCTAATGAATTCAACAAATACTAATTAGCTCATTAAAATACAAAACGTCAAAGCTTCTTTGCGACTTGGCGTGATAAAAAATAATAACAAATAACTTAATAACGAATAACTTTTAGTCATGGAATTTTTAACAAGCATTTTTTCAGAAGACGTTAATGTACGAATGATTTACATCATCATTCTTTCAATTTTTGTTGGTATTGAAGTAATTGAAAAAGTACCAACAATATTGCACACCCCTTTAATGAGCGGTGCAAATGCAATTCACGGTGTGGTTATTATCGGTTCAATTATCGTTATGGGCAAGGCTTCTTCAGATGATTATTTGGTAATGATACTTGGATTTTTGGCAGTTGTGTTCGGTACATTGAATGTTGTTGGCGGATTTGTAGTTACAGATAGAATGTTGGAGTTGTTTAAAAAGAAAAAATAATTTCAAAAATCCCAAAAGAAAAAAATCCAAATTTCAAAATCAACAAAATAATTTTTGATGAATAATGATTTGGAAAACAGATGCTTAGTTTTTGCGAAAAAGACAAGAGATTTTTTGATGACTTTGAAAAAAGACGTCATCAATTTAGAGTACATCAAGCAATTGGTAAGAAGCAGTGCATCTGTTGGTGCAAACTATATTGAGGCAAATGAAAAGTTGGGCGAACAAGATTTGAGAATGAAAATTAGAATTTCAAGAAGAGAAGCAAAAGAATCAAAATATTGGTTGAATCTGATTCTGACAGACAATTCAGAAAAACAAGAAAAGGAAAGAATAGAGTTGTTGAACGAAGCCGAAGAATTACGATTAATTTTTTCAGCTATTCTCAACAAACTCAAATAAAATTTCTAAAAGGAAAACTTCAAAATGCAACTTTGGATTTTTTTTATTGGGATTTGGATTTTAAATTTTTGGATTTTAAATAAATAAATAAATGAGCAATTACGCACTATTAAACATTTGCTACTTAATCGGAAGCCTTGGTTTTATCATCGGCTTAAAAATGTTATCAAAACCCGAAACTGCCCGTAAAGGTAATTGGGTAGCTGCAATTGGAATGGCTGTTGCCATTTTTGGAACTATCTTTTTATACATTGACCCTGAAACAGGAAATGGAATTAGTAATTTAACTTGGATATTTGGAGGTATGATTATAGGTACTATTTTAGGAACTTTATCTGCAAAAAAAGTTCAGATGACAGCCATGCCCCAAATGGTTTCCATATTTAATGGTATGGGTGGTATTTGTGCTGGGTTAATCGGAATTATTGAATTCAGACATTTGATTCATTTAACCGAAACAACAGGCGGTAGCTTATTAACAGCACATGCTTTAATTATTTTATTAGGATTAATAATTGGTACAGTTTCATTTGCAGGTTCAGTAATTGCATTTTTGAAACTAAATGGTAATTTAAATGACTATTCATTCAAAGGACAAACATTTTTTAATCTTTTCTTTTTAGTTGCTGTATTTGGCGTTGCCTTTTTCACTATGAGTGGCGATGTTGCTAATGCACACATGATGATGTATGTATTATTCGGAATGGCTTGCATTTATGGTATATCATTCGTAATGCCAATTGGCGGTGCTGATATGCCTGTTGTAATTTCTTTATTAAACTCATTCACTGGTGTGGCTGCGGCTTTCGGCGGATTTTTATACAATAATGGGGTAATGCTTACTGGCGGAATTTTAGTGGGTGCTGCTGGTACTTTATTAACGGTGTTAATGTGTAAAGCCATGAATCGTTCATTAATGAATGTTATTATTGGCTCATTTGGTGGCGGTGGAAATGCTACTGCAATTGTTGGTGAAAGCGGCGGAACAATCAAAGAAATTTCTGCTGGAGATTGTGGCATTAATATGAGCTATGCTCAAAAAGTAATAATAGTTCCTGGTTATGGTTTAGCTGTTGCACAAGCTCAGCATATTTGCCATGAATTAGAAAAACAATTAACCGAAAAAGGAGTTGAAGTAAAATATGCTATTCATCCTGTAGCTGGGCGTATGCCAGGCCACATGAATGTATTATTAGCTGAAGCTGATGTAAGCTATGATAAATTATTAGAAATGGACGCTGCCAATGATGAATTTGCAACTACTGATGTGGTATTGATTTTAGGAGCAAATGATGTTGTAAACCCTGCAGCAAAAACAAACCCTGCCTCTCCTATATTCGGTATGCCAATATTAGAAGTGGAAAAAGCAAAAACAGTTATCGTGAACAAACGCTCGATGAATAAAGGGTATGCAGGTATTGATAACGAAT
>JBEANU010000208.1:0-4448 GCA_041165265.1 Bacteroidota bacterium
CGAGGTTAAGGTTCTAACCCGCGAGGACATTATTTGCATCATTAAATATTTGATTCAATTAATTAACTCTAAGGCTGACGTGGATGATATTGACCACTTGAGTAACCGTAGGGTTCGTACAGTTGGTGAACAATTATATTCTCAATTTGGCGTTGGTTTAGCTCGTATGGCTCGTACTATTCGTGAACGTATGAACGTTCGTGATAACGAGGTATTTACACCAGTTGATTTGATTAATGCAAGAACATTATCTTCAGTAATTAATTCATTCTTCGGAACTTCGCAATTATCACAATTCTTAGATCAAACCAATCCATTATCTGAAATTACGCATAAACGTCGTATTTCGGCTCTAGGGCCCGGCGGTTTAAGTAGAGAACGTGCAGGTTTTGAGGTTCGTGACGTACATTATTCGCATTATGGTCGTTTATGTACTATTGAAACACCAGAAGGGCCGAACATTGGTTTGATATCAACACTTTGTGTACATGCTAAAATTAATGATATGGGCTTTATTGAAACGCCATATCGAAAAGTTGAAAGCAGCAAAGTTAATTTGAATGATGCTAAAGTTGAATACTTAACAGCTGATGATGAGGATAATAAAATTATTGCTCAGGCAAATGTTGATGTTGATGATAAGGGTAATTTTAATGAGAACCGTATTAAATGCCGTCAACATGGTGAATTTCCTGTTTTAGAACCGGCAGAAATTGAATTTATGGACGTTGCTCCTAATCAAATTGTAGGTGTAAGTGCTTCCTTAATTCCGTTCTTAGAACATGATGATGCAAACCGTGCCTTGATGGGTTCAAACATGCAACGTCAGGCAGTTCCATTATTACGTCCTCAATCACCTATTGTTGGTACTGGTTTAGAAGCTAAAGTTGCTCAAGATAGCCGTATGCTTATCAATGCAGAAGGTAAAGGGGTTGTTGAATACGTAGATGCGAAACAAATTCATGTTAGATACGATCGTACTGAAGATCAAAAAACAGTATCGTTTGAAGAAGATGTGAAAGTGTATGATTTATTGAAATTCCGTAAAACCAACCAAAGCACTTGTATCAACTTACGCCCTATTGTAAAAAAAGGCGAAAAAGTTCAAGTAGGGCAAGTATTATGCGAAGGTTATGCTACTGATAATGGTGAATTAGCTTTAGGTACTAACTTGAAAGTGGCGTTCATGCCATGGAAAGGTTATAATTTTGAAGATGCCATTGTACTAAGCGAACGAGTATTACGTGAAGATTTATTTACATCATTACATATTGATGAATATGAATTAGAAGTTCGTGATACAAAATTAGGCGAAGAAGAATTAACTAACGATATTCCAAATGTATCTGAAGAAGCTACAAAAGATTTGGACGATAGAGGTATTATCAGAATTGGTGCTGAAATTAAAGAAGGTGATATTATGGTAGGTAAAATCACTCCAAAAGGTGAAACAGACCCTACTCCTGAAGAAAAATTATTACGTGCCATTTTTGGTGACAAAGCAGGCGACGTGAAAGATGCTTCAATGAAGGTTTCTCCTAGTACCGATGGCGTTGTAATTGATACCAAATTATTCAGCCGTGCTAAAAAAGATAAAAATTCAAAAGCTAAAGAAAAAGCAACAATTGATAAATTAGAAACTATCTACAACAAAAATCAACGTGATTTAAAAGATAGACTTGTTCAAAAATTGTTGACTTTACTGAAGGATAAAACTTCAAGAGGTGTTAAGAATTTATATGGCGAAGATTTAATTCCGAAAGGAAGTAAATTCACTGCTAAATCTTTAGAAATTAATTATGACCAAATTGATACTAATGGTTGGACAACTCAAGATGATACTAATGCATTAGTAAAATCTTTATTGCATAATTATGGTATTAAATTCAATGAAGAAAGCGGAAGATTTAAACGTGAGAAATTTAATGTAACTATTGGTGATGAGTTACCAGCAGGTGTAGTTAAATTAGCTAAAGTGTATATTGCTAAAAAACGTAAATTAAAAGTAGGTGATAAATTAGCTGGCCGTCATGGTAACAAAGGTATTGTAAGCCGAATTGTACGTGATGAGGACATGCCATTTACCGAAGATGGTACTCCGGTTGATATTGTATTAAATCCGCTTGGGGTTCCATCAAGGATGAACTTGGGTCAGATTTATGAATCAGTATTAGCATTAGCTGGTTTGAAATTAGGTAAAAAATACGGTACTCCAATTTTTGATGGTGCTTCATTAGCTGAAATTGCAGCTGAAATTGAAGAGGCTGAGTTACCACATTTTGGTCAAACTTGGTTATTTGATGGTGAAACGGGTGAAAGATTTCATCAAAAAGCTACAGTGGGTGTAATTTATATGCTTAAATTAAATCACTTAGTGGATGATAAAATGCATGCTCGTTCAATAGGACCATACTCATTAATTACCCAACAACCATTAGGCGGTAAAGCTCAATTTGGTGGTCAAAGATTTGGTGAAATGGAAGTTTGGGCTTTGGAAGCTTATGGTGCTGCTAATATTTTGCAAGAATTATTAACCGTAAAATCAGATGATATTATGGGCAGAGCCAAAGCATACGAAGCTATTGTAAAAGGTGAAAACATTCCTAAACCGGGTATTCCTGAATCATTTAATGTATTAGTTCATGAATTACGTGGATTAGCATTAGATGTAAAATTTGAAAATTAATTTTTCAAAGTAAATAAATTCAAAAGGCTGCAAACACAAATTGCAGCCTTTTTTTATGCCTTAATCATAGCGAACTAATAAATTTGCGCAAGTTTTAATTTAATCAAACATCTTTTTAAAAAATGACACTTTTAATCAAAAATATCAAGCAATTAATTGGCATTGCGGCTGATAACCATTCCGTATTAAAAGGTAACCAAATGGCTTCCTTATCCATACTTGAAAATGCTTTTTTGATAGCTGAAAACGGCATCATTAAAGAATTTAGTACAATGGAAAATTTTTCATCAATAAAGCATACTAATTTTGATGCAACTATTGATGCCAACAATTGTGTAGTGTTGCCTGGCTGGATAGATAGTCATACGCATTTAGTATTTGCTACTACTCGTGAATTGGAATTTGTGGATAGAATTAAAGGATTGAGCTATGAAGAAATTGCGGCAAATGGTGGTGGAATATTAAATTCAGCCAAAAAAATTGCATTAGCAACTGAAGACGAATTATTTGAAAGTGCTTGGCAACGCTTAATTCAAGTGATAAAATTGGGCACTGTGGCCATTGAAATTAAAAGTGGATATGGTTTAACTATTGAAGCCGAATTAAAAATGCTACGGGTAATAAAACGATTAAAAGCAAAATCGCCAATACCAATTAAAGCCACATTATTGGCTGCCCATGCCTACCCTATTGAGTTCAAACAAAATCATAGGGGTTATTTAGATTTGATAATTAATGAATTATTGCCACAAGTTGCAAATGAAAACTTAGCTGATTATTTTGATGTATTTTGTGAAAAAGGCTTTTTTAGTATTGAAGAAACTGATGAATTGTTGGCTGCAGCAGCACAACATAATTTACCAGCAAAAATACATGCCAACCAATTACATTATTCAGGCGGTGTACAAATAGGCGTAAAACATCAAGCCATTTCAGTTGACCATTTGGAATGTGTTGGCGATGAAGAAATTGAAGCTTTGAAAGATAGTACTACCCTACCCGTACTACTTCCATCAGCAGCATTTTTTTTAAAATTGGCATACCAACCTGCCCGTAAAATAATGGATGCAAATTTGCCTGTTGTTTTGGCAAGCGATTATAATCCAGGCAGTAGTCCATCGGGCAATATGAATTTTGTAGTAAGCTTAGCTTGTACACAAATGGCCATGCTACCCGAAGAGGCTATTAACGCTTGCACCATCAATGCGGCTTATGCCCTTCAGCTGCAACACGAATTAGGAAGTATTACAATTGGCAAAAAAGCTAACTTAATCATCACCAAACCTATTAACAATTTTGCGGTAATACCTTATTCATTTGGCGAATCAGTGATTGATAAAATGATTATTAATGGTGCTATTTTCAAAAGTTAAAGCTTCATTTAAAATACTTTATTTTACCTAAATAAAATTTTACAAAACAGAATAAAATGTAGATTACACCAAATGTGTATATGTGCAAATGCAATCCTATTGAAATAACTTTACTACATATTTATAATACCAAATTGAATGAACCAAAGAATTATTTACCTTGGTATTAATCCTTGTTAATTAATTTGGAATATACATAATAAAGAATACCTTTGCAGTCCAAAATTTTTTAATAAATAATAAACATTAACAAACCATGCTCAAACAGTACGAAACAGTCGTAATCTTATCCCCTCTTCTCAGTGAAGATGAGCTTAAAAGTACCATTACAGGGTACACCAAATGGTTAAAGAAGAAAAAAGCCGAATTGGTTCATCAAGAAATCTGGG
>JBEANU010000209.1:0-18658 GCA_041165265.1 Bacteroidota bacterium
ATGGGCAGTTCAGGTTGGTTAATTTTACTTTGGATTATTTCAGGAGTGATGACAATGTTGGCTGCTTTAAGTTATGGTGAATTAGCAGGAATGATGCCCGAAGCTGGCGGTCAGTACGTTTATCTAAAAAAATCATTCAATAATTTTATTGCATTTTTGTATGGATGGACATTGTTTGTAGTCATTCAATGTGGCTCAATTGCTGCAGTGGCTGTGGCTTTTGCAAAATATGCAGGCGTATTATTTCCATCATTAGGTGAAAGCAATGTATTGCTTCAACTCACTGAATCATTTTCAATCAATGCGGCACAAGTAACAGGCATTTTTTCCATTTTACTTTTAACATTATTGAACAGAGCAGGCATGCAATATGGTAAAGCCATAAATTTATTTTTTAATAGCACAAAATTAATTGCCCTATTTGGCATCATTGTTTTAGGAATTTTCATTTTTGGTAAATCGGAAATATGGAATATGAATTGGCAAGATGCATGGCATGCTGTTCAATTTAATTGGAACGAAAAAACAAAAACCATGAGCACTATTGAACTAAGTGGTATGGCATTGATAAGTGCGGTGGGCGTTGGTATGGTAGGTTCGTTATTTAGCAGCGATGCATGGAATAACGTAACTTTTATAGCAGGCGATATTGAAAATCCAAAAAGAAATATTCCGTTAAGTCTATTTTTCGGGACAGCCATGGTAAGCCTTTTATACATTTTGGCGAATGTAGCTTACTTGTATTTATTGCCAATAAAAGGAACTCCTGAATCAACAGAAACATTAAAAGCAGGCATTCAATACGCAGCCAACGACCGTGTAGGCGTTGCAGCAGCAATGCAAATATTTGGCAATCCTGCTGTAATAATTATGGCTGTATTAATTATGATTTCAACCTTTGGATGCAATAATGGAATTGTACTTTCATCAGTTCGGGTATATCAAGAAATGGCTAATGATGGATTGTTTTTTGAAAAAATGAAATTCAACAATAAAAATGGAGTTCCAGGATTTGCGCTTTGGGTGCAGTTTATATGGGCTTCGGTTTTATGTTTAAGCGGCAAATACGGCGATTTGTTGGATTATGTAATGTTTGCCGTAATCTTGTTTTATATACTTACATTAATTGGATTATTTATACTTCGTAAAAAAATGCCAAATGCCGAACGCCCTTACAAAGCCTTTGGTTATCCTGTATTACCAGCTTTATACATCATTTTAGCAACCGCATTTTGTTTGAATTTATTAATCGTAAAACCAAATTTTGCAGTAGGCAGTTTAGCAATTGTAGCTTTAGGAATACCAGTTTATTACATTTGGAAAAAAATGAAATAAATATTAAAATCGGCTTAGCTTTTATTAATTAGTATCTTGCAGCTTTATTTATATGAAGCATTTAAAACAGCTGAACAACTACCTTCGGCATTATTATCATTACTCCATGTTGAATATTTTATTCAACATTTTATCCATATTGTTTTCGGTTTTTTCAATGTCAATGATTATTCCTTTTTTGAATATATTATTTGGCATCACACCTAAAGTTACTATGCAACCAACATTAACTTTTTCAGTAAGCAGTTGGATAGAAAATTTTAATTACCAAATGAGCCATTTAATTGAAGTGTATGGCTCATCAACAGCTCTTTTTGTAGTTTGCCTTTGTGTAATTATTGTGTTTTTTTTGAAAAATTTATTCCGATGGTTAGCTATTTATTTTTTAGCCCCAATTCGTAACGGAATTATTTTTGAACTACGAAATGATTTTTACTCAAAAATTATTTGCTTACCACAATCCTATATTACTACTGAACGCAAAGGCGATGTAATGTCACGATTTGCAAATGATATTACAGAAGTTGATAACAGCATTATTTGTATGCTTGAAAGCCTAGTTAAAGATCCTATTGAAGTAATTATTTATTTAGCATGGATGATTTTTAACAGCCCCTCATTAACTGCAATTGCATTTGTAATACTACCAATAAGCGGCTTTTTAATTTCATTGATTGCAAAACCATTAAAAAAGCAAGGCAAAAAAGGAATGGCTCAAACGGGTTACCTTTTATCCATTCTTGAAGAAACTTTATCGGGTATTAAAATCATAAAAGCATTTAATGGTGAACAATTTCAAAAAACACGATTCAGAAATGAAACACATCAAATGTTTACCATCAACAATACAATTATTAGGCTTCGTGATATGTCATCACCATTAAGTGAATTTATGGGCATCACAGCAGTATCAATAGTTTTATATATGGGTGGTAAATTAGTTTTAAGTAATACATCCAATTTAAGTCCATCAAGTTTTATTGCTTATATGCTATTTTTCTCACAACTAATAAATCCTTTAAAATCAATTTCAAATTCATTTTTTAATTTACAGAAAGGATTTGCAGCCGTGGATAGAATCAATGAAATATTATTTGCAGACGATAAAATCAAAAACCCAACTTCACCACAAAAGCTTGATTTATTTCAATCAAAAATTGAATACAAAAATGTATCATTTTCATACAAAGATGATTTTGTTTTAAAAAACATAAACACTACAATTCATAAAGGAAAAGTAATTGCATTAGTAGGGCCAAGTGGTTCCGGTAAATCAACATTTGCCGATTTATTACCCCGATTTTGGGATGTAACTGAAGGCGAAATTTTAATTGACGGAATAAATATTAAAGACACAACCTTGTTTGATTTACGAAACCAAATGGGCATTGTATCACAAGAAGCCATTTTATTTAATGATACCATTTTTAATAATATTGCATTTGGAATAAATGAAGCCAAAATAGAAGATGTAATAGCTGCCGCAAAAGTGGCAAATGCCCATGAATTTATTAGTTTGTTAGAAGATGGATACCAAACCAATATTGGTGAACGAGGCGGTAAACTAAGTGGTGGTCAGCGCCAACGAATTACCATTGCCCGTGCTGTTTTAAAAAACCCACCCATTTTAATTTTAGATGAAGCCACATCGGCATTAGATACTGAAAGCGAAAAATTAGTTCAAGAAGCACTAAATAAATTAATGCAAAATCGCACAACACTTGTAATTGCTCACCGTTTAAGCACCATTCAGCATGCCGATGAAATTTTAGTTTTGCAAAATGGAGTAATTGTTGAAAACGGAAATCATGATGAGTTACTAAAAATTGAAAATGGTTTATATAGCAAACTTGTTAAAATGCAAACTTTTTAGTGCATTCAAATCTTTCTAAAATTTTCTTCTTTTTATTATAATATTTTTGATGCTTATTGAATTATAGCATTTCAAAATTTTAGCTTTGCAAATAAATTATAAAACAAATGCACTACGCAAGTTTAGAAAATGTGAGTAAAGGTTATGGTGTGCAACCCCTTTTTGAAAACATTACCATACACATTAATGAAGGCGATAAAATAGCTTTAATTGCTAAAAATGGAAATGGCAAAAGCACCTTATTAAAAATACTTTGCGGCCTTGAATACGCCGATAATGGTAAAGTTTGGGTACATAAAGATGTAAATGTTGTGTTCCTTACACAAGAACCTATTTTTGATGAAAACAAAACCGTTTTAGAAAACATTTTCAATCATCCTAACCCTCAATTAGAGTTAATAAAGCAATACGAAATATTATTGCAAACCGATCCTGAATCAATGGAATTATTTGCCATCTCTCAAAAAATTGATGAAGAAGGCGCATGGGGCATTGAAAATGAAGTGCATCAAATTATCAGCAAATTAAAATTAACTTTTTTGCAACAACCCATGAAACAACTAAGTGGTGGGCAGCGCAAACGAGTAGCATTAGCAAAAACATTAATTGATGTAGGATTTCAGAACCAACATACTTTATTAATTTTAGATGAACCCACCAACCACCTTGATTTTGGAATGATTGAATGGTTGGAACATTATTTAAATAGCCATGCCGTTACTTTACTTTTAGTAACACATGATAGATACTTTTTAGATGGCGTTGCCAAGCAAATTATTGAATTAAGTGATAGCATCATTTATAATTATGAAGGCAATTATTCCTATTATCTAGAAAAAAAAGCGGAACGTGAATTGGTTGCTGCCAGTGAATTACAGAAAGATAAAAACATTTTCCGACGTGAATTGGAGTGGATGCGAAAGCAACCAAAAGCTCGTACTGTAAAATCAAAATCAAGAATAGATGCTTTTGATGAAGTAAAGCAACGTGCCATGAAACGCAAAGATGATTTGCAATTAGAGTTTCAAGTAAAAATGACAAGGCTTGGCGGCAAAACTGTTGAACTAAAAAAAGTATATAAATCTTTTGGAAATTTAGAAATACTAAAAGGATTTGATTACACTTTTAAAAAAGGCGAACGTGTAGGTATAGTAGGCCCAAATGGTGTTGGCAAAAGCACCTTTTTAAATATGCTCCAAAACCTTGAGCAGCCCGATAGCGGTAAAATAAATATTGGTGAAACAGTTGTATTTGGCAATTATGACCAAAAAGGATTACAATTAAAAGAAGACAAACGAGTAATTGAATTTGTAAAAGATATTGCCGAAAATTTTGTTTTAGCCAACGGCACAAAAGTAAGCCCATCACAATTTTTGCAAAAATTTTTATTTGAAGGGGATAAACAACATACTTTTATTTCAAAACTTAGTGGTGGTGAAAAACGCAGACTACATTTACTAAGTGTGCTGTATCAAAATCCAAATTTTTTAATTTTAGATGAACCTACCAACGATTTAGATTTGCTCACATTGCAAGTATTAGAAGAGTTTTTATTAGATTTTCCTGGTTGCGTTGTAATAGTATCACACGATAGATACTTTTTAGATAAATTAGTAGATCATTTAATGGTGTTTGAAGGCAAGGCGGTAATATCTGATTTTCCGGGCACTTATACTGAATACCGTGAATTTTTAAAAGCCACCATAAAAGATGAAGATGATGAAACTATCACATCTGAAATAAAAACAGAACCCATTAAACCTGAAAAACAAAAACTGAGTTACCACGAAAAAAAAGAATACGATAAACTAGAAAAAGATATTGAAAAATTAGAAACAGAAAAAAAACAAATTGAAGAAAAACTAACTACTGCACTATCATTTGATGATGTAAATGCAGCATCAATGAGGCTTGGAGAGATTTTAAAACAATTAGATGAAAAAGGAATGCGTTGGTTAGTACTTGCTGAAAATATTTAATTGCTTAATGGAATTGGATTTTTTTAATACAATAAAGCCAATAAACATTTTACCACATAGCGGTACTGTGATTTATTATGGTAAAATATTACCTGAAGCCCAAGCAAATCAGCACTTTAATACACTTTTAAACACTATTGATTGGAAAAATGATGAGGCAATTATTTTTGGTAAAAAAATTATTACGGCCCGTAAAGTGGCTTGGTATGGGCAGTTAGCGTATTCATATACCTATTCAAAAATTACAAAATTTGCATTGCCCTTTACACCTGAATTATTAGAATTAAAACAACTAACCGAAAGAATCACAAAAGCAACTTATAATTCATGTTTGCTTAATCTTTATCACGATGGTACCGAAGGAATGGCTTGGCATAGTGATGCAGAAAAAATGCTTCAAAAAAACGGAAGCATTGCATCCCTAAGTTTTGGTGCTGAACGCAAATTCTGTTTCAAACATAAAATCAATCAACAAAAAATTGAATTAATTTTAGAATCAGGTAGTTTATTGGAAATGAAAAATCAAACGCAAAGTAACTGGCTTCATAGATTGCCTCCTACGGCAAAAATATTACAACCTCGAATAAATTTAACTTTTAGAACCATTGAAATAAAAAAAGCCATCTGAAATTTTCAAGATGGCTTTGCATTTTTTAAAGAAATACTATTTCTTTTTATCCGCAGCTTTAGTAGCTGTTGCAGCTGCTTTTTTTACTTTCTGCGGACGGCTAATTCCAAACGAACCTGCTGAAATTTTACCTTTTGTAGTACGGCGATCACCTCTGCCCATAATGTTAAATTTTTATTTGATTAATTAATATTTTTAAAATAACAACTGCAAAGTTAATAAATAAAAAAAGCAAGATTTCACAACCTTGCTTTTTTATTTGCTGAACAACAAAATTATTTTTTGTTCACTTTACCTGATAAATGTTTGCCAGCTTTAAATTTCACAACATTTCTTGCAGAAATTTTAATTGGTTTACCAGTTTGAGGATTGCGACCATTACGAGCTGCACGTTTTGATACGCTATAAGTACCAAAGCCTACTAATGTAATTTTTCCACCTTTTTTCAAAGTGTCTTCAGTGCATTTCATAAATGAATTCAAAGCTGATTCAGCTTGAACTTTTGAAATTTTTGCATCTCCTGCAATCTTTGTGATTAAATCTCCTTTGTTCATGATTAAAATTTGTTTTTGGTTAAAAAAATTTGATTTTTATGAAGGCAAATATATAGGTTGATTAGGGGTTTGCAAGTAGTGCAATGCCTGTAAATGTTGATAAGTATGACTTTCATCATATCGTTTCAAAAATTAATTTTAAAAGTAATTGATTTTCAATACATTTTATCAATCACCAACTACTATTCCTTTCAATTAAAATGCCTACAATGTTGATAAATAGTACAATGCAGCCACACAATATGCTGCAATGTGCTAAAACATTGAACATTCTGACCAAATAAAATTTGATTTTTCTGCTAAGCCTTTATTGGCTTACGTTCACCAATTTGCTGCCGCCACATAGCATAATACAATCCTTTATCGGCAAGCAATTCATCGTGCTTTCCTGATTCAATTATATTACCTTTTTCTAAAACATATATTTTATCAGCATGCATAATGGTACTTAATCTATGGGCTATTAAAATAGTGATAATATCCTTATTTTTATTTACGCCTCTTATTGTGTCAGCTATTTCTTCTTCAGTCAATGAGTCTAAAGCTGATGTTGCTTCATCCATAATCATCAATTTGGGATTTCGCAACAATGCCCTAGCAATTGATAAACGCTGCTTTTCGCCACCACTTACTTTTACTCCACCTTCACCAATTAAACTATCAATTCCATTTTCAGCACGAGCTAACAGATTATTACAACTTGCTTTATTTAAAGCATCTTTAATATCAGCATCAGATGCTGATGGTTGTACAAATAATAAATTTTCCTTTATTGTACCTGAAAACAGCTGTGTATCTTGTGTTACAAAGCCAATTTGATTTCGCAAATCATTATAATCAATTGAGTTTTCATCTAAATTATTATAAAAAATATTGCCTTTTTGTGGGCGATACAAACCTACTAATAACTTCATTAAAGTTGTTTTACCACTGCCCGATGGACCAACAAATGCAATAGTTTCACCTACTTTTACATCAAATGAAATATTTTCAATGGCATATTGCGAAGCACTTTGATGCTTAAATGCCACTTGTTTAAATTCTAATTTATTGATATTATCTAAATGAATTGGGTTGGCAGGATGGGGCTCTGGCGGCTTATTCATTAAAGTGTTGAAATTATTTAATGATACTTCAGCTTCACGATAGGCTAAAATAATATTACCAATTTCTTGAAGCGGACCGAATACAAAAAATGAAAAAATTTGCATAGTCACTAATTGGTCAGGGCGCATTTTATCACCAAAAATTAACCACATCATTAAAAATAAAATTACTTGGCGCAATGTGTTTACCATAGTGCCTTGTAAAAAATTTAAACTTCTTACTCGTTTTACTTTTGTTAATTCTAAATTTAATATTTTGAAAGTATTTTTATTCAATCTTTGAACTTCTTGATTGGTTAATCCTAAACTTTTTACCAATTCAATATTCCTTAGTGATTCAGTGGTTGAACCTGCTAACGAAGTGGTTTGACCAACAATATTTTTTTGAATAGATTTAATTTTTTTACTTAAAAAATTGGTTACCGTTGATAACATTAATATGCCAATAATATATATAATTGGTATTGACCAATGTATATAAATTGATGCGTAAATAAATACGAAAACAATACCCACAATTACACCAAATAAGATATTGATAAAACTGGTCATAAATTTCTCAGTATCGGTTCGTACTTTTTGCAAAATGCTTAAAGTTTCACCACTTCGTTGATCTTCAAAATCTTGATAAGGCAATCGCATAGCATGTTTCAAGCCATCAGTAAATACATTTGCACCAAATTTTTGTATGATTAAACTTAAAAAATAATCTTGAAAATTTTTAGCAATTCGGCTTACCATTGCCACACCAATAGATGCTAACAACAACCACATTACACTATTATATGGCCGATAAAAAAAATCGTGGTAGGATAATTTACTATAATCAAATGCAAGCTTTACTAATTTGCCCAAAATAATTGGGTCGCACAAACTGAACCCTGTATTCACACTGGCTAAAATTAAAGTAAAAACTACTAACCATTTATAAGGTTTTAAATATTGAATTAAGATTTTCATCTGATTAAATTACTTTTGTGAGAAATTAAAAACAAGTTGCGAAGGTAAATGTTTTTACTAAGGATAAGTTTAATCAAAATTTTAAAATAAATTAAAAATTATGTTACAAAATCAACTCATTTTCAATATTGACTTAGATGATACAAAAACACCTGAAACCATTAGTTGGCAAGCCTCTCAAACTGGAAATCCGCCTGAACCTTGTAAAGCAATGTTGGTTTCAATTTGGGATGCAGAAGCCAAGCAAACTTTAAAAATTGATTTATGGACAAAGGATATGCCTTTGGAAGAAATGAATTTATTTTTTTATCAAACCTTACATACAATGGCTGATACATTAAAACGAAGTACTGCCAATGAAGAAGCCTCACTCAACCTAAAAGCATTTGCAAATATGTTTGGTGAAAATACTGGCGTAGTTAAAAAAATTGAAAATAATTAATGATGAATACCAAGCTTACATTAGGTTTTAGCCCGTGCCCTAATGATACTTTTATTTTTGAAAAATTACTTTCAGTAAATTTTACAGATGAATTTACATTTGAACCTGTAATTGCTGATGTAGAAGAATTGAATAGAAAAGCATTTGCCGAAGAATTAGATATTACAAAATTAAGCTTTCATACTTGGCTTCATTTGCAAGATAAATATGATTTGCTTAACAGTGGCAGTGCACTAGGCAGAGGTTGTGGCCCTATGTTAATTGCAAAAAAAGAAATTTCATTACATGAAATAGATAATTGTAGCATTGCCATACCTGGCAAATTTACAACCGCAAATTTTTTATTATCAGCTCGGTTCCCCAATTTGAAAAATAAAAAAGAAATGATTTTTTCAAGTATTGAAGATGCAGTTATAAATGGCGATGTTGATGCTGGATTAATTATTCATGAAAATAGATTTACCTATCAGCAAAAAGGATTAATAAAAATTATGGATATGGGCGAATGGTGGGAAACTCATACCCAATGCGCTATTCCGTTAGGGGGTATAGTAATTCATAAGCGATTAGGTAACCCAACTAAAAACAAAATTGATGCTTTGTTAAAACAAAGTGTTGAATGGGCAATGAGCCATAAACCATTTATTTCAGATTTTGTAAAACATCATTCACAAACTATGCAGGAAGATGTAATGCGCCAACATATTGATTTATATGTAAATGAATTTACCATTGATTTAGGCGATGAAGGAAAAAAAGCAATTGATACAATGAAATATTTTTTTAATAACCCTATATAGAAATTTAAAATATTTAATTCTTCTTATCTTACTACATAAGCTTTTCAGGAAATTACTAACAATTAAAGCTGATGTAATTTAATACACAGCTATACTTTTTTTGATACAATTTCTACCACCACATTTGGGTCGAGTAATGTTGTAGTGTCCCCTAAATTTTCGGTTTCACCCTCAGCAATTTTTCGTAAAATTCGGCGCATAATTTTTCCACTTCGGGTTTTTGGCAAGCCGCTTACAAATTGAATTTTATCAGGTTTTGCAATGGCCCCAATGATTCGTGTAACAGTTTGCAAAATATCTTTTCGCAATAAATCTGCATCTTTTACATCACCTGAAAAAATTATGTACGCATAAATTCCCTGTCCTTTAATATCATGCGGATAGCCTACCACAGCGCTTTCCACCACACCATTGTGCATGTTAATCGCATTTTCAACTTCCGCAGTTCCAATGCGATGACCACTCACATTCAACACATCATCTACCCTACCTGTTATTCTATAATTTCCATCAGCATCCCTCAAACAGCCATCACCAGTGAAGTACAAGTTTTCATAAGTTGAAAAATAAGTTTGTCGGCAACGTTCATGGTCGCCATAAGTTGAACGCAACATACCAGGCCAAGGAAATTTAACGCAGAGATTTCCTTTTAATACCTCATCCCCTAACCCCTTCTCCTTCTGAGAAGGGGAACTGCCTTGCTCCCTCTCTGAAGGTTGAAAATCCCGATGAAATCGGGGAGTGGAATTCAGTGTGAGGTCTTTTCCATTTTCGTCCACCAAAATCGGCTGCACACCCGGTAATGGTAAAGTGGCGTAAGATGGCTTTGAAGGCGTAATACCAGCCAAATTAGAAATCATAATTCCACCAGTTTCAGTTTGCCACCAAGTATCAACAATAGGGCATTTTTCTTTACCAATATTTTTATCGTACCAATGCCAAGCCTCTTCATTAATGGGCTCACCAACCGTTCCTAAAACTTTTAATGATGATAAATTTTTATTTTTCAAAGGCTCTAATCCAAAACTCATCAAGCTACGAATGGCTGTGGGAGCGGTGTACAAGATATTTACTTGATGTTTATCAACGATGTCCCAAAAACGCCCTGCATCCGGAAATGTTGGAATACCTTCAAACATCAATGTAGTAGCGCCTGCCGAAAGTGGTCCGTATAAAATATAAGAATGTCCTGTAATCCAGCCCACATCGGCTGTACAAAAATGCACTTGATTTTTTTGGTATTGAAAAACATTTACAAAAGTGTAGTTTGCCCAAATCATGTAGCCAGCGCAAGTGTGCACTACCCCTTTTGGTTTGCCCGTAGAACCGCTTGTATAAAGGATGAACAGCATATCTTCGGCATTCATTTCTTCTGCTTCACAAAACGGATTCCCTTGCAACTCCACTTTTTTTATTTCATCATGCCACCATAAATCCCTTTGTTTAAGCATGCTTACAGGTGTTTTTGTTCTTTCAACCACAAAAACATTTTTTACAAAATCACAATTTACCAATGCATCATCAATTACATTTTTCAAAGGAATAACTTTTTCACCACGAAATGCGCCATCGCAAGTGATGATAAATTCGGCTTTGGCATCATGCAATCTATCCGAAATTGATTGTGCCGAAAAACCACCAAACACAACGCTGTGAACTGCTCCAAGCCTTGCACATGCCAACACTGCAATTGCTAATTCAGGAATCATGCCCATGTAAATCAAAACTCTATCGCCTTTTTTTACGCCATTATTTTTTAACGCATTAGCAAATTGCATCACTTTAAAATGCAGTTCTTTATAAGTAAGTGAAGTGCTTTTTTCAGAAGGATTATTCGGTTCAAAAATGATGGCAATAGTATCGCCGACCTCATCCCCTAACCCCTTCTCCTTCTGAGAAGTGGAAGTAAGGTGCCTATCCAAACAATTTTCAGTGATGTTGAGTGTAGCACCTTGAAACCATTGTATGTTCGGCTCTTTGAAATTCCAATCTAAAACTTTATCCCATTTCTTTTTCCATTGAAAATGCGCCGCGATTTCAGCCCAAAATGCTTCGGGTTGCGCTACACTTTTTTTATAAACTTCGTGATATTGTTCGAGTGATTTTATTTGATAAGGATAACTCATATAGTAGATTTTAAAAGTAAATATAGAATTCAGATTGAATTTTAATCAAAGTATTTTAATATATCTTGTGCTATATTTAATATCCTCATTTTAATTCATGCAAAAAAAAATAATACTAGCCAGTGGTTCACCAAGGCGTCAACAATTACTAAAAGAAGTGCGATTAGATTTTGAAATAAAATTAGTTGAAGTAGATGAAAGCGCCATCACTGAACAACTTTTGAAGCGACATGAAATTGAAAAAAGTTGGATTCCGGAAACTTTGGCGAAAGAAAAAGCAATGGCAACAGCTTCCATCATCAATGAAGATTCAATCATTATAAGTGCTGATACAATAGTTTTATTAAATGATGAAATTATTGGCAAACCATTAAATTTAGAAGATGCTAAATTGATGCTAAAAAAACTATCAGCCAATAAACATACTGTAATTACAGGCGTTTGCATTTACGATACAGCTCAAAAAAAATCAATTAGTATATTTAATGAACGAACCGAGGTTGAATTTAAACGCTTAACAGCTCAGCAGATAAATTATTATGTAGATAATTATCAACCGCTTGATAAAGCTGGAAGTTATGCCATTCAAGAATGGATTGGCTTAATTGCTATTGAAAAAATAAATGGCTGTTTTTATAATGTGATGGGCTTACCAGTAAGTAAATTAATTACTGAACTTACAAGATTACAAGTGATTTAATTTGAATAATTCTTTTCCACATTTAGTGAATAATATTAAATTAAAAAAATAACTGCTGTGTTACTTTTGTGCCTAACAAAAAA
Source organism: Bacteroidota bacterium (assembly GCA_041165265.1). GTDB lineage: Bacteria > Bacteroidota > Bacteroidia > Chitinophagales > CAIODY01 > CAIODY01. Next base: position 12,587 of record JBEANU010000209.1, read on the forward strand.
AATACGAACACAATGGTTGATGTACTATTAGGATTGCAATGGGGCGATGAAGGCAAAGGAAAAATTGTAGATTATTTAGCACCAAAGTATGATATGGTTGCCCGATTTCAAGGCGGCCCCAATGCTGGTCATACCATTATTGTAGGCAATAAAAAAATAGTATTACATACCGTTCCTTCAGGCATTTTACATCCTACTTGTACCAATTTAATTGGCAACGGCGTAGTGCTTGACCCTATTACATTTTTAAAGGAAATTGCTGAATTAAAAAATGCTGGTGTAAGCATTGGCAACAATTTGCTTATCTCAAAAAAAGCACATTTAATTTTACCTACTCATAAAATATTAGATGCTGCCAGCGAAGCATCAAAAGGTGCTGGCAAAATTGGTTCTACTTTAAAAGGAATTGGACCTACCTATATGGATAAAACAGGTAGAAACGGATTGCGAATTGGTGATATTTTATCTTCAAAATTTAATGAAAAATATGAAGCTTTAAAACAAAAACATTTATCACTAATCAACACTTACAATTTTGAATTTGATATTACTGAGCAAGAATCAGAATGGTTATCAGCTATTGAAACTATTAAACAATTTAATATTGTTGATGGTGAATATTTTATTAATGATGAAATAAAAAAAGGTAAAAAAATATTAGCTGAAGGTGCACAAGGTAGCATGTTAGATATTGATTTTGGCACCTACCCTTTTGTTACATCATCCAACACTATCACAGCCTCAACTTGCACTGGGTTGGGTATTTCACCTAAGCATATTGGCGAAGTAATAGGTATTACAAAGGCTTACTGTACAAGGGTTGGTAGTGGCCCATTCCCAAGTGAATTACTAAATGATAAAGGTGAACAATTGCGCAAACAAGGCAATGAATTTGGCAGCACTACGGGCCGACCAAGACGTTGTGGATGGTTAGATTTAGTAGCTTTAAATTATGCCATCATGCTAAACGGAGTTACACAATTAGTGCTTACAAAAGCTGATGTAATGAATAATTTTGAAGAGATTGAAATTGTAACCGCATATCATTACTATGGCGTTGATTCAGAACAATTACCCTATGATTTAATTGATGAAAATATTATTTCGAAAACACAAATATTAAAAGGTTGGAATTCAGATTTAGCACTTTGCAAAACCAAAAATGAATTACCAACTGCATTTAAAACTTATTTAGATTTTATCAGCAATTATACTCATGTTCCATTCTCAATGATATCAACAGGCGCTGAACGTAGCCAACTAATTATTGAATAAAGTAAATTTTGCTACAATTAATATTAAAAATAAAATCATCACTTTACTACTCATTAAATAAATGTACCCATGTTAAAATCATTTCTATTAAAAAGTATTCAAAAAGAGTTAATGATTGTAAGGCGATTAGCAACCAAAATTCCGGCGCAAAGCTTTGATTATAAACCTAAAGAGGGCATTCGCTCAACATTAGAGTTGTTGCAGTATTTAAGTTGGTGTGGCACAGGTACTATACAATATTGGTACAGAAATGATGATAGTGATTTTAAAACCTATTTTATTGGCATATCAGCAAAAGCAAAAGAAACCACTGCTGAAAATTTTGACGAAGTAATTCAACAACAAATAAAATTAGTGGAACAATTATTTGAAAACATTTCAGAAAATGATTTATTCACTAAAGAGGTGGATTATCCGTGGGGCGAAAAAGCATTATTAGGGCAAGCTATTATTGAAACTAATATTAAATGGCTAACAGCTTATAAATTGCAATTATTCAGTTATATCAAATATAATTCAGAAGAAAAATTAGTTACACCAGATGCTTGGCGAAAAACTGAAATTGAATAATTGGATTGATATACATTTCAATATGATAAATTCGGAAAATTATATTTCACTTCAAAGAGAATTAATAACCTCAAACACACAACTAATAGCGGTTTCAAAAACAAAACCTGTTTCAGATATTCAGGAATTATATGATGCTGGGCAAAGAGTTTTTGGTGAAAACTATGTGCAAGAATTAGTTGATAAACAACCACAATTACCTGCTGCTATTCAATGGCATTTTATTGGTCATTTGCAATCCAATAAAGTAAAATATATTGCCCCGTTTGTACATACCATTCATGCTGTAGATAGTTTGAAATTATTGATTGAAATTGATAAACAAGCTGCTAAAAATAATCGAATAATTAATTGTTTATTGCAATTGCAAATTGCTGATGAAGACACAAAATTTGGTTTATCTGAAAATGAAATAATAGAATTAGTAAAAGAAATCCATCAACAAAATTTCAAAAATATTTTAATTGTTGGTATTATGGCAATGGCAACAAACACTGATGATGAAAGCAAAATTGAAATGGAATTTATAGAAGTAAAGCAAATTTTTGAAAAGCTACAATCAGAATATTTTTCATCATCAAATTCATTCAAACAAATATCAATGGGCATGAGTAGCGATTATAAATTAGCTATAAAACATGGCTCAACCATGGTACGAATTGGTAGCTTACTTTTTGGTAGCCGAAATTAAAATAGATTTAATTTCTTGGCGTTAAGTTCAATAAATTTACAATGAAATCGCAATTCAATTACCTTACATTAATAGCATTATTTCTCATTTACAATAGTTGTGCAACACCTTACTATCCAGTATTTGAAGTATCTAATACGAAACTCACAAAAGATACAGTTAGCGAAATGTCAAATCAAGTTTATCTATTTTTTGCAAATGAAAAAATTGATTTCAACTACAAAAAAATTGCAGAAATTGAAATTAAAAATCTTGGAACTTCTAACGATACAATTTTAAATCTGCTAAAATATTTTGCTTGGAAAGAAGGAGCAAATGCATTAATAGATATTTCGAAATCTACTCAATCTAATTACAAAAATTTTGGTGATAGCTTAAATATAAAATCTATTCCCTATTACAAAGCATTGGCAGTTAAAATAGATAAAAGCAAACTGTTTAATGATAAATACGGAAACATTGTAGATACTTCTTTTGCAGCTATTTCGAATAAATTTTTAAAAGATGATAAATCCAAAAAAGAAAATTCGGAATCTGCACATCATGATTTTGCAATAGCAGCTTGTACGGGCACAGCAATTGGGGCAATAATAATATTGCTATCTAATAAAAATAAATAGGATATTCAATTATCAATTACATTTGCTTCTCAATTTTAAAACAAAATCTTTATGCAAGCTTGGAAAGAATATCAGGAACAAAACAAAGAAAGATTCCTAAACGAATTATTAGATTTATTACGTATTCCGTCAGTAAGTGCTAAATCAGAAAATAATGCTGATACAGCCAAATGTGCTGAAGCTGTAAAACAAAGAATGATGGAAGCTGGTGCTGACAATGTTGAGATTTGTGCAACGGCTGGTCATCCTATTGTATATGGCGAAAAAATGATTGATACTTCATTACCAACAGTGTTGGTTTATGGTCATTATGATGTTCAACCTGCCGACCCTGTTGAGTTGTGGCATTCGCCACCATTTGAACCTGTTATTAAAGATGGTAAAATTTATGCTCGTGGAAGTGCTGATGATAAAGGGCAATTTTATATGCATGTGAAAGCATTTGAAACAATGATGAAAACAAATTCATTGCCTTGCAATATTAAATTTATGATTGAAGGTGAAGAAGAAGTAGGTAGCAGCAACTTAGGTAAATTTTTAGAAGATAATAAAGAAAAATTAAAAGCTGATGTAATTTTAGTTTCAGATACTTCAATGATTAGCATGGAAAACCCTTCATTGGAAACAGGTTTACGTGGTTTAGCCTACATGGAAGTAGAAGTTACAGGACCTAACAAAGATTTACATAGTGGTGTATATGGCGGTGCTGTGGCTAATCCTGCCACTATTTTAGCAAAAATGATTGCTTCATTGCATGATGAAAATAATCATATTACCATTCCTGGTTTTTATGATGATGTATTAGAATTAACACCTGCTGAAAGAGCTGAAATGGCAAAGACACCATTTAACATTGAAGAATATAAAAAAGATTTATCCATCAATGATGTGTGGGGCGAAAAAGGATACAGCACTATTGAACGTACTGGTATCAGACCAACAGCAGAAGTAAACGGCATGTGGAGCGGTTATACTGGCGAAGGTGCAAAAACTGTTTTGCCATCAAAGGCTTATGCAAAAATTTCAATGCGTTTAGTTCCTAATCAACAATCAGGAAAAATTGCAAATTTGTTTAAAGCGCATTTCGAAAAAATTGCTCCATCGTATGTACAAATAAAAGTAACAGAACATCATGGTGGCGAACCTGTTGTAACGCCTACTGATAGTATTGCTTATAAAGCTGCACATAAAGCAATTGAAACTACTTTTGGTAAATCACCAATACCAACTCGTGGTGGCGGAAGTATTCCTATTGTTGCATTATTTGAAAGCGTATTAGGATTAAAAACTGTATTGATGGGATTTGGTTTGGATAGTGATGCATTGCACAGCCCTAATGAACATTATCACGTTTTCAATTATTATAAAGGCATTGAAACAATTCCTTATTTCTTCAAAAATTTTGCTGAAATGAGTCACTAAAAACTAGTTACTCGTTTTTAGTGATAAGTTATTAGTGAATTCAAAATCCCGAAATGCAGGAATGTAATTCGGGATTTTTTTTAATAGGTTTAATTTGAAAAGCCAACAGTTTTTTAGCATATTTGCAACGATGCGTTTTCAGTTTATTATTTATCATTTCAACAAAAAATAAACTGCTGATTTTTATTAAAATCACAACAACTAACTAATTAAAATTTTATTTAAATGAATTTTGAATTTACAGAAGAACAATTAGCTGTGCGACAAGCAGCCAGAGATTTTGCACAAAACGAATGTTTACCAGGAGTAATTGAAAGAGATGAACAACAAAAATTTCCTAGAGAACAAATATTAAAATTAGCTGAACTAGGCTTCATGGGCATGATGGTTGACCCCAAATATGGTGGCAGTGGTATGGATACTATCAGCTATGTATTAGCTATGGAAGAAATCAGCAAAGTTGATGCATCTGTTTCAGTAGCAGTAAGTGTGAACAATTCATTAGTTTGTTGGGGCTTAGAAACGTATGGCAATGAAGCCCAAAAAGTAAAATACTTAACCCCATTAGCACAAGGGCAAAAAGATGGTGAAGTTTTTATTGGTGCATTTTTATTAAGTGAACCTGAAGCCGGTAGTGATGCTACATCACAACGTACAACAGCCATTGATATGGGTGACCACTATATTTTAAATGGAACTAAAAATTGGATTACAAATGGCAATTCAGCATCAGTATATTTGGTAATTGCACAAACAGATGTTGCCAAAGGCCATAAAGGTATTAATGCATTTATTGTTGAAAAAAATACAAAAGGTGTAGTAGTTGGGGCTAAAGAAAACAAGATGGGAATTCGTGGTTCAGATACGCATTCAATTTTATTTAATGATGTAATTGTACCTAAAGAAAACAGAATTGGTGACGATGGCTTTGGTTTTACTTTTGCCATGAAAACCTTAGCAGGCGGACGTATTGGCATTGCATCACAAGCTTTAGGTATTGCAAGTGGCGCTTATGAATTAGCTTTAGCCTATTCAAAGGAGCGGAAAGCTTTTGGCAAAGAAATCAACCAACATCAAGCAATTGCATTCAAATTAGCGGATATGGCTACTGAAATTGAAGCTGCCAGATTACTATGCTTAAAAGCAGCTTGGGATAAAGATGAACACAAAGATTATGCATTAAGTGGAAGTATTGCAAAAGTTTTTTCAAGTGAAGTTGCCATGAAAACCACTGTTGAAGCCGTTCAAGTACATGGCGGATATGGATATGTGAAAGAATATCATGTAGAACGATTAATGAGAGATGCAAAAATTACTCAAATTTATGAAGGCACCAGCGAAGTAAATCGAATTGTAATTAGCAGAAGCGTACTAAAATAATTAATATTTCATTTTAAAAAACCAACCTAATAAGTTGGTTTTTTTTTGCTTATTTTGATAAAAATAAAATGATGTTTCAAAAAATAATATTCTTACTGCTAGTTTCCGCTTTGC